>CAZNVU010000023.1:0-26821 GCA_964576575.1 uncultured Chryseobacterium sp. | reverse complement strand
TGAATGAATTGAAAGGATTAGGTGTTGCAATGGTTACACCGTTTAAAAAATCAGGTGAAGTAGATGTCAATGGCTTAAAAAAACTAACTGATCATTTGGTGGCGGGTAACGCAGATTATTTGGTAGTTTTAGGTACTACAGGAGAATCAGTGACACTGAGCAAAGAGGACAAGAGATTGGTGATTGATACCATTATGTCCACCAATAATGGACGCAAGCCTATTGTTTTGGGTGTTGGAGGCAACAACACTTCTGATATCGCATCACAAATGGCTAGAATTGAGCCGCACGGAATCACTGCTTTGTTGAGCGTTACACCATACTATAACAAGCCCACACAAAACGGATTATTTGAGCATTACAAAGCATTATCTGAAAGCAGCAAACTCCCTATACTTTTGTACAATGTCCCTGGTAGAACCGGGGTAAACTTACTTCCTGACACTGTCTCCAAAATAGCGTTTGATTGCCGCAACATCATTGGAATAAAGGAAGCATCGGGAAATGTTGAACAAGTGATGTCCGTTATTCAGCAAACGCCTAAAGAGTTTTTGGTCATCAGTGGAGATGATGCATTGACTCTGCCATTGATTTCCGCAGGATGTGATGGCGTGATCTCTGTTGTTGGTAATGCATTTCCGAAAGAATTTTCAGAAATGGTGAATTTAGCCTTATCGGGTGATTTCGAGAATGCACGATTAATACACTATCGTCTCCTGGATATTATAAAATTGCTTTTCATTGAAGGTAACCCCGCTGGTGTCAAAGAGGTTCTTTCTCAATTGGATATTTGCGGTGAATACTTACGGTTGCCGCTCGTTCCTGTGAGTGATGAGACCAGTGAAAAGTTGAGACATGAGATGATCGACCAAGGATTTCTTTCTTAATGAAAGTTGATTTATCTAAATACAAAAACCCTCATTATCGGCCTGGGCCAATTTGGAAACGTGCAACCTGGCATGTCATCAATGCGATGTTTATCCATTCTTTTTTACCATTTAGCAGTCTTAAAATCGCGCTGCTTAAAATTTACGGTGCTAAGATTGGAAGGGGCTGTACAATCAAACCTGGTGTTAATATCAAGCACCCATGGATGTTGTCCATTGGCGATTACAGTTGGATAGGTGAAAATGTTTGGATAGATAATATAGCGCCCGTTACAATCGGTAGTCACTGTTGTATTTCTCAAGCAGTTACGATAATAGTAGGTAATCACCGTTATGACAAGTCCACCTTTGATTTAACACTTCATCCCATAACACTGCGAGACGGTGTTTGGGTTGGTGCAAAATCCACTTTACTTCCCGGATGTCAAATTAACGAGCAAACTGTGATTACAGCCGGATCAATTGTCAAAGGCAATATCCCTAGTGATGAGATTTGGGGAGGAAATCCAGCACAATTCATAAAAAAGAGAACCCTGACCTGAACATTTCAGTCACATTTCGGTTATTGGGTTATGAGAATTTTAATAGTATTAATCGTCATCATGATTGCATCAGCTTTGGTTGCTTTTCGCGGTAGATGGCAAAAACCCAAACAAATGATTGCCAGCCAAGAAATGAGTTTCTATGACTTATCCATCAACAGTATTGATGGGGACAAAATTGACTTTAAAGACTTTAAAGGAAAACATGTGCTTTGTGTCAACGTAGCCAGCAAATGTGGTTATACCCCGCAATATGAAGATCTCCAAAAGTTGAGCGAAAAATACAAAGACAAACTAATTGTTATTGGATTCCCATGCAATCAATTTCTAGGGCAAGAGCCAGGAAACGCAGAAGAAATTCAAACATTTTGTTCTAAAAACTACGGTGTTACATTTCAAATAACTGAAAAAATTGATGTGAAAGGAAAAAGTCAACATCCAGTTTACCAATGGCTTACTATGAAACAGATAAATGGTGTATCGGATGCCAGTATCAGTTGGAATTTTAATAAGATTCTGATATCTCCTGAAGGAAAATGGATGCAACATTTTGGAAGCGCAGTAAAACCCTTATCTGAAGATCTCACCAAGTTCATGGAATAATTGTTATTTATTCAAACGAATCATCGTATCTTAGACCATTGACCTTAGACCGATGCATTCCATGATATACATTAATGATAAATATCCAAAGTTCTTGTGCTTCGATTCTTCTATCCATGAGAAGGATGATGCATTTTGGGGTGCTCTCAATATCGATGGTGAGCTTTTTCCGGATTGGCTAAAAAGGCAACAAAGCTTATCCAGTCAGTCTGGTTTTAACCCCGAGGGAGATTGCCGTTTAAACGGTGAACCTTATACTTTTCTGTTTTTTCAATTGGAAAAACAGTACAAAGTACTTTTTACAGAACATACGATAAAAATTCACGGGCAGGAAAGCACTGAACTAAACATAGCCGTTAATTCTTCCCAAGAAATCATCTTCTGCAACATTGATGATCAGTATCTGTCTGAAAGAAGCATCCAACACAAATGGGTTGGAAAAACTTTAACAGATTTTCTGAGCTCATTTGAAGATCATGAACTTGTGTTATCACAAATCTTAGAAGACCAAAAATCTCACTCAATTCGGATAAAAACACCAGTGCGCTTCAAGTTTGCTGATGTAACTTTAACTACCCTACCCTTACATCATTTGGGGCAGGTTTACCATTGGATTGCCATAGAAAATATAAGTCAAACTGAGGAGTTGATGGAGCGGTTGTATTTAATGGAAAAAAAATATAATCGAATCATTGAAAACTTTCAATTAGGACTCCTTGAAGTTGATCATGAGGGTGTCATAATGAAGGCCAATCCTAGCTTTTCAAAAATGAGCGGATACTCCTTGATTGAGTTGCTTGGCAGAGACGCTGGTAGTCTTTTGCTCAACGATGAGAACCGAGAGATGATGACCGCCATCAACAATAAGCGTAAAGCAGGCTTTTCTGACGCTTATGAATTGTGCATTCGAAATAAAAAAGGTGAAAGACGATGGTGGCTTATTAGTGGAGCCCCCAATTTTGATCGAGAAGGAAATGAAGTAGGATCTATTGGGATACATTGGGATATAACCAAACAGAAAGAATTAGAAGAGCAATTGTTGTTTGACAAAAATAAGGCGGAGGCCATCGCCGAGTTTAAAACGCAATTTTTGGCAAACATGTCCCATGAAATTCGAACACCATTAAACGCAATTGTAGGAATGACGCGTGAGCTTAAACTCATTGCTAACTCTCCACAACAAAAGGAATACATCAATGTTGCTCAGGTTGCAAGTATTACACTTCTAAGCATTATAAACGACGTATTGGACTACTCCAAACTTGAAGCCGGTAAGTTAAGCCTAGAAAACAGACCGTTTTCAATCCATGAAGTTATTGAAAACGCCAACATACTAGTGGCTGATAAAATCAAAGACAAAAAACTAGATTTCGAATACCACAAACCTCCTATGGACCTTCCAATGTTAATGGGGGATGGAATACGTATACAACAATGCATACTTAATTTGTTGAGCAATGCTTCGAAGTTTACACAAGCGGGTAAGATAGAAGTCAAACTTCAACTTGTTAAGGACGACAACAATGTTGTGCTTACCGAAATTCAAGTCAATGATACAGGTGTTGGAATGGATCCAGCCTATTTAGATCGGGTATTTGAGAAGTTCTCACAAGCGGATGAAACCATCTCCCGAAAGTTTGGAGGATCAGGGTTGGGATTGAGCATCACAAAATCGTTGATTGAAATGATGGGCGGAAAAATTGCTATTCATAGCAAAAAACACCACGGCACACAGGTTACCCTTTCCATTCCCTTTCGTAAATCGTTGGAACAATTAAAAAGCGCAGATCAAAACAATGCATCCGGTGAATTTAATATTTCCGGAATGCGCATTTTGGTTGTAGAAGATAATGCTCTCAATAGAGCTGTTGCCAATGCTTTTTTAAATCGCCAAGGAGTTTTGGTATCAGAGGCTCATGATGGAATTCAAGCGTTGGAAATGATTAGTAATGATCAATTTGATCTTGTCTTAATGGACATTCAAATGCCTACAATAGATGGAATTGAGGCTTGTAAGATCATGAGGTCAAAAGGGATTGTTATCCCGATAATTGCGCTCACCGCAAATGCGCAACAAACAGAACGGGTGAAGTGTATTTCCGCGGGTATGGATGATTATTTGGTGAAACCATTTGAAGAATCTGAGATAATCCAAACCTTGTCCAAATTTTTTCGTAATAAGGAGAAAAATGACTCTTCTATGAAAACCGAATCTCAAATACTCCCTTCATTTGGCCTTGAACGAATCAAAGATTTGGTGGGCGAAGATCCAGAAGTAGTGAATAGCATTGTTCAACTTTTTATCAGAGAGGGAACACGCATAGCCAATGAGGTCAGCAAAGCCATTGATGAACAAAACATTAACGTTTTGCGCGCCCGACTGCATGAGCTCCGACCTAACTTGCATAACATGGGAATGGATGAAGCGCTATCGGCATTGGAGCATTTCAGATCATTTATTGTGGATGAAAAAATTGTGGGTGAAGGTCAGAAAAAAGGGCAATACATGGTGACCCTTATTCGGCAGGGTATAGAAGATATGAAATTATACATAGAAAGCAGTTCCAAATAAATCATGAGTGAGTTCAGTAAATACCAGAGATACATTATCGCAGTGGATGATGATGCCATTATCTTAAACGTACTGATCAATCATCTAAAACGATTTCTACCTGCAGATATAACGCTTATTGCCCTTGATAATGCTGCAAGTGCGTTAGAGGCGTGCAATGGCATCGTGGCTGCTGAATCAGAGTTGGTCCTAATTATTAGTGATTACCTCATGTATCCTATGAAGGGTAGTGATCTATTGATACAAGTAAGCCAAATCATTCCAAAGTGTAAAAAAATCATGTTAACGGGTCAGGCTGATGTCAAGGCTGTTGCTGATGTGATCAACAATACCGGGCTGTTCCATTTCATAGAAAAACCATGGTATCCAAAGGATTTGGAGCTTACAATACTCGAAGCCATTCATGCCTATGACAATGAGCGCCGATTAGAGGCTCAAGAAAAGGAATTAAGAATTCTCAATGAGGACTTGCAGAATTTGGTGAACGTTCGAACTGCAGAATTGGAGCAAAAAAATCAGGAATTATTGGAAGGGTTGGAATATGCTAAAATCATTCAGAACGCATTTGTGCCATCGTTGGATGTTTTGGGACCAGAAATAAAATCTACATATCTGTATGAATCTCCCTTGAAAGTGATCAGTGGAGACTTTCATTGGGTTCACAAAACACAAAACTACGGATACATCATTCAAGGCGACTGCACTGGCCACGGGCTGGCAGGAGCCCTATTGAGCGTCTTGGTTATTGACATTGCCAAATCATACTTACTCAGTCAATCCGATGATATTAACATTGAGGCTGCAGCGCAAGAGATTATCATTGGATTAAAAAGCAAGGTGCACATTGATAAACTTGAATTCCTAGAAAGCGTGGGAGTTGACTTCTGCATTCTAAAAATTGAATTCAAAAGCCATAACGTTCAGTACGCTAACTTTAATTCCAACATTGTTATTCTAGATAGAGATCAAACTCAAATCATTTCTAAAAGCAAAGGTTTCTTCAGGATGATTGCACATGAATCAGAAGTGGAAACTGGAAGCTTCAATGCTCATCATAAGAGAATTATTTTGTTTTCCGATGGGCTACTCGATTTGATGGGAGGTCCTAACAACAAGAGACTAAAATGGATTGGCTTGGAGAAATGGATACATGAACCTCAATTCTTTGATAAAGGCCCTAGTTATCTCAGTGATAAAATCAGGGAATTCTTGGGAGCGCAAGAACAGATAGATGACATCACCCTGTTATCCATTTATTGTGAATAGCAATGCCCTCTATAAATCAAGTTCCTTACATCAAAAAATGGATTGCTGAAGGAGAGCACATTCAGCAGGATTTCAAACTTCGCATAGACGAAGCTCGCAAAATTTCTAAAACGATTTCTGCTTTTTCCAACACCATTGGAGGTAGAATTCTCATTGGTGTTAAAGACAACGGATCGATAGCAGGAATTAGACCTGAGGAGGAATTTCACATGATGCAATTTGCGGCTCATCAATACTGCAAACCTTCCGTTCAACTACAATTTCAAACTTGGAAAGTAGATGATAGATATGTACTTGAAGTCAACATTCCAGAAAATCCAAAAAAGCCGACTCAATGTGAGGACGTTCCAAATGAATGGAAAGCCTACCTGAGGGAGCACGACAACAATATACTTGCGCCCGCCGTTATCCACGAAGTATGGAAAATGGAAGAAAAAGAACGCCCAGAAAAATTTTTTTATAGCCCTAAAGAACAACAATTGATTGCTGAACTTAAAAATGGAACAAAATCACTCAGCGCTTTATCAAAAAATATTGGTATGAAAAGACAAGTCACACAAAAGATTTTGGCAAAACTAATCAGATGGGAAATTGTCGACTGGGAGGTTAAAACAGGTATAGCCTATTTTTCATTGAGATGAAAAAGAAACTAGTTGTGCTCAGTGGCGCTGGTATAAGTGCAGAAAGTGGCTTACAAACCTTCAGAGATGGTGATGGATTATGGGAGAATTACCGCATAGAGGAAGTGGCTACCCCTGAAGCTTGGGAACAGAATCCTTCATTGGTGCTTAACTTCTACAACATGCGTCGCCAACAAGTACTCAATGCTCAGCCCAACGAAGCGCATTTCATACTTGCCGAATTAGAAAAAGATTTTGACGTGGAGATTATTACACAAAACATTGACGACTTACACGAGCGCGCAGGATCTCAAAATGTATTGCACCTCCATGGCGAAATATTGAAAAAGCGATGCACCATTGATTCGAAAAACATCACAACTGCAGAGGATATCATGCAACTCGAACGATCACCAAAAGGTGGCCACTGGAGACCTCATATTGTTTGGTTTGGTGAAGAGGTGCCCATGCTTGAAACCGCAATTCAACGCACTCAAAACGCTGATGTTTTCTTAGTGATTGGAACCAGCCTTCTCGTATACCCGGCAGCAAGTCTAGTTGAGTTTACATCGGATAAATGCGAGAAATGGATCATCGACCCAAAAATTCCACATCACATACCAAACAATTTCCATTTCATCAAAGAGTCCGCAACAAAAGGAATGCGTGAATATGTGCAGAGATTAAATCTAATTTAGGCTATTCATTCACAACCCTTGCTTTTTAGCTTGATTCCAAAAGACATCTAAACCTTCAAGATTCATTTGATCCCAATTCAAATCTTGCTCTTGCATCTTTGCTTCCATAAACTGAAACCGTCGAATAAATTTCTTGTTGGTTCTTTCAAGCGCTTCTTCTGGGTTTAATCCAACAAATCGCGCATAATTGATAATTGAAAACAAAACATCGCCCAACTCATCCATTTTGTGCTGCTCATCTTCCGATTCACAGGCCTGATGAAACTCTTCCATTTCCTCCTTCACTTTATTCCATACTTGTTGTGGCTCATCCCAATCAAATCCCACACCGCGCGCTTTCTCCTGAATGCGCTGCGCCTTTACCATAGCGGGGAGGGATTGAGGAACACCTGCCAATACACCTTTGCTCCCTTCTTTCAACTTTAATCTTTCCCAATTGGCCTTCACTTCTTCTTCATTGGCAACCTCGACATCACCATAAATATGCGGATGACGATGGATGAGTTTTTCGCAAACATGATTCAACGCATCAGCCAAATCAAAGCCTTTGGATTCCTCCGCAATTTTGGCATAAAAAACAATATGCAACAAAATATCTCCCAATTCTTTCTTTACTTCTTGCGCATCGTTATCTAGAATTGCATCGCCTAATTCGTACACTTCTTCAATGGTCAAATGGCGCAAAGATTCCCATGTCTGCTTCATATCCCAGGGACATCCCGCGCGCAGGTCCTCCATAATTTCCATCAAGCGCACAAACGCCTCAATTTTATTTTGCTTGTTTTTTACTTCTCCCATTTTACTTATTATACTTAACCCACTCCACTTTTTCCAGCATACGATTCAATCGATCATGAAAAATACTGTCATGACTTAATGTTACCTTACCCGATAAACTAACACCTTTTAATTTTCTTCGATTGGAATACCACCGAAACTTCATTCCAATCTCTGCCATTGCCAGAAGAATTGGCGATGACCAATTCAACATTCCTCTTCCAATTCTCCTTATGCGCTCACTAATCAACCTAGCTGTATATTCTTTGCTGAAATATGGTTTTAATAGGATTGGTTTGTACTCAAGATCCATGGACATGCACCAATCCTGCCATTTGAAATGATTAACGGTTGAAAAACCGACATATGGGATCCATGGAATACGCAAAGTATCCGCAACAATGGCTCCATGCATGGCCTCTGTCACGATAAACTTTGAACGCATCATTTTCTCAAGCACTTGCTTAGGCTCTTCCATAGGACTTATGATTTGCCATCCCAATTCCTCAGCCATTTTTTGATGATCATAGAACTTCTCGCTTCCCGCATGCGGCATAAAAGAAATGACTTCATGACTTCTCTCCAATGGCAATTGCATCGCGGCCAATAAAATAGCGCCATCCGTGATAGCCAAATCAGCGTTCAATCCCAAACGCTTTGCGGTCAAAGGACCTCTGACACAAACAAACTCAAAAGAAGATAGGTCATCTGGAACAGGTCCGTATGTTGAGGCATCTCCATCTGCCAATCCCGAACTAAACACTGTTTTGCGATTGGGAAAGCGCGAAACTAGACCAATCAATGAGCCTATACCGACGAAAAGTTCATCGTCACTTTCATTAAATACATTGGGCAAGAAATGATCAAAAATCAATGGGTTGAGCTGATCACCAAAGTTTTTCCCTTTGTGGTAATAGAGCTTCATTCCGCTGAAATCATTTGATCCAATTCCATTTCACTGATAATGGGCACTCCCAAAGACTTGGCTTTCTCTAACTTAGCAGGTCCCATATCCCTTCCAGCTACAACGTAATGTGTTTTTGCGGAAATACTACCGCTGACCTTTCCTCCATGCGACTCAATCAATGCCTTCATTTCATCTCTACCGTATTTTTCAAATACACCACTCACCACAAACACTTTGGCTGAAAGTAAATCAGACTGAATATTCTCTGTATGATTTGAAGTCAATTGAAGACCTACTTCTTTCAGTTGGGCCATCCAATCTTGATGTTCCTTCGCTTGAAAGTACTGCACAATACTTTCCGCAATCTTCTCTCCCACTTCATCTACAGCTAAAAGTTCTTCCTTGCTAGCTATAATCAATTGATCAATGCTACCCATCGCTCTGGCCAATTTTTTGGCCACGGTCTCTCCGACATGGCGTATACCTAAACCAAACAACACCCTTTCGAAAGGAACCGCTTTGGATTGAATGAGTGACTTTTTCAGGTTCTCGATTGTCTTGTACTGTAAAGATCGCTTTCTATACTCTTGAGCTCCATCATCCCATGTTGAATATTCAAATCCAACCAAACGATCTAAATCTAAATGATACAAATCAACAAAATTTCTAATCCATCCATCTTTAAAAAAGGCTGTCAATGTCTCAACTCCCCAGCCTTCCAAATTCATTGCCTTACGAGAAACAAAATGTTCCAATTTACCAATCATTTGAGGCTGACAACCATCCGCATTGGGACAATAATGTTGTGCTTCACCATCCTCTCTCACCAACTCAGTTTGACATTCAGGACAATATTGGATATAGACATGAGGATGTTGTCCTCCGCGTGGTTTGTCTACATCAACTGCGATTACCTTTGGAATAATCTCCCCTCCTTTCTCAATCCATACGTAATCTCCTTCTCTGATGTCCAGTTTTTCAATTTGATCAGCATTGTGCAGCGAAGCTCGTTTTACAGTAGTACCTGCCAGAAAAACAGGGGCAAGATTGGCTACAGGAGTTATAGCGCCTGTCCGCCCTACTTGATAAGTAATTTTCTCAAGACGAGTTGATACGCGCTCTGCCTTAAACTTGTACGCTATCGCCCAGCGAGGACTTTTCGCTGTCATGCCCAACTCATCCCACGCTTGAATACTATTGACTTTTATAACAATTCCATCTATATCAAACGCTAAATCATGGCGATGAATATCCCAATGATGGATGAATTTCATCACATCATCAGTAGATGAGACACGCTCAATCATTTTCATCTCAGATAAAGGAACTGGGAAACCCCATTGTCCTGCCATCATCACTTGTTCATAATGTGTGTTGCTCAACATCTCATCGCACAAGACAAAATACATCATTGCGCGCAAAGGGCGCTTGGATACCTCCCTACTGTCCAGTTGTTTCAGCGTACCTGAAGCCGTGTTTCTGGGGTTGGCATACAACTCCAAACCTTGAGCAAATCGCTCTTGGTTCATCCTTTCAAAATCTGCCTTGGGCAGAAAAATCTCACCCCGGATTTCAAAAGAAGTGGGATAATCCCCTTGCAATTGCAATGGAATATTTTTGATGGTCTTAACGTTAGCCGTAACATCCTCACCTTGTGTTCCGTCTCCTCGGGTCAAAGCCCTCACCAAGTTACCATTCTCGTAGAACAATGAAATAGCAATTCCATCGTATTTCAGTTCCATTACTAATTCAGTATCGGTCTTTCCCAAACCTTCCTGAACACGCTGCAACCAATCACTAATCTCTTGCTCTGAGTAGGTATTCGACAGAGATAACATAGGACGCACATGCGCCACTTTATCAAACTTCTGTGTTAGATCAGATCCTACGCGCTGTGTTGGAGAATTGGGCAAGCGCCAATCAGGATGGAAGGCTTCCAAAGCCTCTAACTCCCTCATCCAATCATCAAACTGTTGGTCTGAAATAGTAGGTTGATTCAGCACATAGTAGCGGTGATTGTGCTCATGCAACAATGTTGAGAGTTCCTTGATTCTTTCCTGCGACATGTATCCTTGACTTGAAGAAACAAAGGTAATCTTTTATGCGCTTTCTGCATCAAGCATCCCATTCTTGCTGTGCTTTGGAGAATTGGGTTAAAAAATGATTTTTCCAACTCACATTGTTTTGAGGCAAACGCAAAAGTACCTCCTTAAAATTCTGGCACTTTGAGCTGAGAAAGCTCCGCATTTTCTGCTGCTCAACCTCAGCAATAGCGCAAAATGCCTTGAGAATTTGCCAATCAAAGAGATCCAATTGCTCTACGATCTGCCAACGATGTGTTGGGCCATTCATCACATGCCAACGTCCATCTTTCATGGGGTGGATGAAGCATTGCCCGCCCATAAAAGCCAGGCAACCTTTCTCTCGTTGATATTGATTGGATTGCCATGCAACAAACTGCGCATGGGAGGTGTCTTGAAGGTAGTAAGGTACGTTGTGCATGTTGTTATTATTTTGAGCAAAACTCACCTTCATTATTGTAACCAATTTACAACGTGAAAATTAATTTTAAGTTATATTCGCAGGGTATGAAAAACCGAGGCATTTCGATATTCGTTTATTCGATTCTTTTCACCGCCATTGCAATGGTGTGCAGCTCCAACAACATGTTTGGTCAAGATGAGCCCAATAGTGCTTTTACCCAAGATCCAACAACAGGTTGTATTTCAATCAATGTGGATCCAGCACAGTATACCCCGTCCACTAATCCTGGAGGGCCTGGCTGTGCCAACAATCCAAGTTGGACTGGAGTACAACAACCTGATGTATGGGTATTGATTAATGTACCTAGCACAGGAATCTTGTTCTTGAATCCATCAGGTACGGTAGATGCGGGTATGGCTGCTTACACTTTTAATGCAGCAACAAATACATACACGTTATTGGATTGCGATGATGATACAGGTCCAGGACTGATGCCTCAAATTACGGTGACGCAGCCTGCTGGAACGCCCATTTATGTTCAGCTTTGGGCATATGGAGGAGGTAACATTACTTTTCAAATGTGCAGTGCGGAATGTGCAAACCCTCAAAGCTACAGCCCCGATGCTGACGGCGATGGATATGGAGAAACTGGTGTAACTGTTTCAACATGCAATCCAGAGCCAGGATGGGTCACCAATTCAACAGATTGCAATGACCAGTGTGGTACGGTGTATACAGGAATGACTTGCGATGATGGCAACCCAGAGACCATCGGAGATGTTATTTTAGGGTCCAATTGTATGTGCCAAGGGACGATACCTACAAATAACCCTTGTATTCCCGCAGGTGCGGAGACTTATGCCTTCACACCTAATAATGCTTTAACAGCTCCTGTTTTAGGCTCTAATGTTCAAATTTGTTACTCGATAGATTGGGCTCAAGCTTCAGGCTCTTGGATGGATGGCATTCAATTTCAATTGGGTCCTGGATTTACAAATATTGTTGCAGGTACAGCACCTGCAAACTGCAATGGCGGAGCAGGTAACTGGGTATATAGCACCACAATCAATCCCACATCGCCTTGCGCCCTGCCATTGACTGATGACTTATCAGCTACAAACAATACCGTTGGCTATTATTTCAATAATGGTGGTGGAGATCCCGGAAGTAATTTTGGAGACGCCGGTAGTTGTGTCTTTACAGCCTGTATCAGTGCCACTATCAATAGTATTGATCCCGCAGATCTATCAGTAAGTACTTTTGCTTCTGGTGACGATTATTTCGGTAGTTGGGGCGTATGTGGCCCTTGCGAGCCACAGCCATTCTCATTCCCCCCACCAGCTGTCGGTGTAGCACCTTGCGGTATAAATCTTCCCATTTGTGTAACACCTTCCTTGTGCGACGAAACCAATGGATTAATTACGATAGACAATACCAATCAAAACTTCGTATCGTTCTTTAACCCGCCCGCTTCCGGAAACTTAATCATTGAAGTAAATGGGAATCAAGTACAAAGCTTCCCCGCACCATTTGTAGGAAGCCCGCTGAGCATGGATTTTACAATGTATGCCAATGGAAGCGCTACCAATGCCGTCACAGCGTACTTTGATGCATTGCCCACTTGTACTGCGACGTCCAATCTGGTTTCACCGGCAGCTTGTGGTTGCTTGGTTGAGTTCCAGAGTGTCACTGCCACCTGCCAACCCACTCCAGTTGGTGGATCAGGCAACAATTACTACGATGTGGAGGTTGACTTAAATGTCAATGCACTTCCTATTGGCTCTACGTTAACAATGAATTATGAATGTGGCGGAACCCAACCTTGGGCAATTGGAAATCCCAATGTAATCACTACTATCAATGATCTTACTTGGTCTTTTGGAGTCTTTGCGCCCCTCAATACCCAAGGAGCTTTAGCATTATCAAGCGATGCGCTTTGCGACATCACATTCACAATTGAAGACGCCGGCGGAAATGACCTAAGTGGAATTTGCACCTTACCCGCTCCTGAAACTGTAATCATTCCACAAATTGAATTGACAAACCCTTCGGTTACGAATTGCTCCTCGACTGCTCAAGGCTCTGCTTTTGATGTTGCATTGACTGCGGGCATCAGTGGTTTTGATTTCATGTCTACCAACAATACCTTGTCCTTTTTCAACAACGGTGTTCCCGTTGCCGTTTCGGTTAATGGCGGAATAGCTGCCAACACCTTTGACTTGTCAACACTCCCTCCAGGAACGACAACCATCGATTTGGACTACACCAACGTGGTTTACAATGATGCTAATGCATTAACTTTCTCTATTTCTGATGGCGCTTGTGTTTTCAATGCTTTGGTTAATGAGACTGATCCTGCCACAGCTGCTTCATTATCCAACACCTTTAATTTCACAATAAACAACACAGCAGGCAATCCTTTCTTCTCAGAACCATGTACATGTCAGATTACAAATTTGCAAATCACGAACACAACCCCAGCTTGTATTGGATACGGCAACTTCTTTGAATTGGAAGTGAGTTTTGATTTTGCTTATCCACCCAATGGTGTGGCTGCCCACATATATTACACATCAACTTTAGACACCATTGCCAATCCTGTTTTCACCAAAAACACGCTCAATCAATATCCTACCTTTTCAAATGATTTCACCACAGGAAACTTCCCTTCACTTTCATTTTTCG
The DNA here is from genome assembly GCA_964576575.1 of uncultured Chryseobacterium sp. Classification (GTDB taxonomy): domain Bacteria; phylum Bacteroidota; class Bacteroidia; order Flavobacteriales_D; family Sanyastnellaceae; genus CAMCTV01. Next base: position 12,780 of record CAZNVU010000023.1, on the reverse strand, counting down.
ATCAAATTCCAACTCCTCCAACAGGTATTGGTTTAATCCAACCCTATCCGAATAACTTGGTGGTTGATTTTGAATATCCAAACGGTACTGGATTAACTTGTACAGCATCAATACCTTTCACTATGCCAGGCGCCTGTAATTGTGACATTGTAGATATGGGTACATTTTCTCCTGCAGTCACACCTAGTGGAGCCGCAACACCAAATCGACTGGTACTTTGTCCAAATGATAATATTGACTTTGTATCCAATAACAATTTCACCCCACCAGCTGTCGCCTATGAAGAGGTTTCAACCAATGACTACCAACCCATTCCTGATCAAAGAGCACTGGGATTAATCTTGGTTGACCCCTTGTCGGGCCAACAAATTTTGTGGGATTATGAATTGATTGATTTTTCAGGCGCCACACCAAGTATTGCCAACCCATTGAACATTGATAACACGTTCGATGCTATTAATGCTACTTATCCTACCCAAGATCAAATCATTTCATTGCTTAACGCAAGTAATGACCCAAACGAGGAGCCATTGTTTCTCAATGCCCGAATTGTTACTATCTACAATATAGACAATCTATTGGGAGCCGGTGGAACTGTTCCTTTCCTCATTCCAGCTGCGGAAATTAATCCAGCCGACCCGACAATTCCATACACAGGAAACATATTTGCTACAGGCTTTGATCCATTTTTTGGCGATGTTATTTGCGGTGGCTATACAACAGATTGGGAATTGGTATTTACTCCTGTTATTGAGGTTGAGAATATCACGCCTGATTGCCCCACCAGTAGTCTGACTTTTGATTTTCATTCAGGCAGTTATCCGTTTGACTGGAATACACCTGTTTTGAATTCAGCTGGAGGACCAACATTCACAATGAATAACCCAGCCAATGCATCAATGGCCAACATAACATATTCAGGGTTAACAATGGGATACGTTCTTGATGTGACGTTAGAAGATGCATATGGTTGCACCCATGATCAAACATTCAATCCTTTCATCGCTCCAACTATTGGTCAAATTTCATTGAACGAGTTGGGCGGCAATCCTGTTGTTCTTCCTTCATCGCCAAACCAAACAATCCGTTGTGGTACTGATGACAATTTCCAATTGGTAGGACAATGGGCCAATACAGGAATAAACAACCCTCAAGCTGGTCAGTGGGAGATCACTTGGAATGGTAGCACTTTCATAGGACCATTGACAGGTTACTTCAACCCAGGCCCTGGAAATATTGGCGCAGCCAATGCAATAGATTTTAATCAGCTCTACACCAATTTACTCAACGACGGATTTCTAAATGCCAACACCTCATTATTCCCCGGTAATCAGTCATTGTATTTTAATTTGAGATTCAACCCAACGGTAACCGCTCCAGGCTGTTCCGATTGGTCTGATGATTATCAAATTGCATTCTTAGACAACTTCATTCCGCAAGCTGTCCTTCAGCCTGCAGGAACTGATGCAGTAAGCAAATGTATGAACGAGGCTGAATTTGACCTTTCAGCTATTGGGGGATTACCTCTCAATGGGGAATGGCACATTGGCCCAATTGATCCTTTAACCAATACAGGCGCTCAGGATTTCATAGTTGAAAACGGCTCTATTTTTGACTTAAGCAATGTCACAGCATCAGGACAATATGAGGCTTATTATGATGTTACTGGAGTTGCCGGCGTAGAATGCCCTGTTATTTCAAATGATTTTATAACCATTACAGTGCATGACACCACCGACGCCGTAGTTGATTCTGATCTTTACGAAGACTGTATGCCACAAGGGGATTTTCAATTGACCAATCTTTCTGACCCCATTAACGGCACTACCGATTGCGAATGGTATTTGGATAATATTCTTCAAACCAGTGGGGATTGTTCAGGACTTAATCTTGGATTGATGGTGCCCAAGCAATACGATGTTTCACTGGTCATTACTGACATCAACGGATGTATTGACACAACGCGATATGAGGATTACTTGGAAGTTCACCCTCAGCCAGAGGTGGCCTTCTTATTCAACCCCGCAAGTGTCACTATGGACAATCCAGAATTTCAATTCATCGATGATTCAAACTCGCCCTTGGTGAGCCATGATTGGAACTTTGCCAACTACGGTTCCTCATCAGAGCCATATACAACATTTAACTTTTCTGAAGTGACGGAGCCCGGCAGTTACGACGTTATTTTGACAGGGACAGATGCCAATCAATGCTCAACTGAAGTTACACGACAAGTGATGATTGAAGAAGGATTTATTGTCTTCATGCCTTCATCATTCACCCCAGACAACGATAATCTGAATGAAGCCCTAAGACCTGTGATTTCAGGAGCTGATAGAATTAAATTTTACAAATTTGTCGTCTTTGACAGATGGGGTAATGTTGTGTTTGAAACCAATGATTACAAAGAGTGGTGGATTGGAGATAACAAGGCCATGACCGGATACTACGTTCCAAATGGAGCATACCAATGGAGAATGGAAGTGATTTTAGAAGGTTTAGAAGACCGCAAAATCTATAAGGGCGCAGTGACAATAATCAGGTAAAGTAACTAACTTGTGAACGTTGAAACTTCCCACGCAATTAGTGGGAAGTTTTTTTTTTAGGCAATAATTTTAGATCATGAGATTCATCCCATTGTTCATTCTATTTTTTTCTCACGTGTTATCATCGGCCCAAGCGACTATTGGTACACTGACAGCAATAGAGACCAACAATGACGGTATCATTTGCTATGGAGAAAATTTTAGCTTCAACATCCTTGGAGCCAACAATATGCCCATTGATTTGGGAATACCCGCTGTAAATTACAATCCAGGTGTTGGAATAGCCATTTTTGCCGCGTCTCCAAGTTATGGTAATAACGAAGTCGCTTCTGACCCCGCACTTATCGGCATTGTTGAATCACAGCCGTATAATGTGCTTTTGGCACCATTTGTATTTGATTTCAACACTTTGATTGGCACCATTCCTCCACCCTTGAACAATCTCAACTCCCCTATTACTTTGTATTTCCAAGCCATTACTTTGTATGATGTGGGCATCAATCTTCCCTATATTACAATACCAGGAAACACACTCGATGCAGCACAATCCAATACCATTCAATTAACCATCCAACCCGAGATTTTGGTTGCTACAAACCAAAATTGTTTGAACAATTGGATAGAGATTACAGCATCACAATCTGGAATGGGGAACATTTCATTTGACATCATCAATACTTTCCCAATCAGTGCAGTTTTTCCTATTTCAATTGTTAACCAAAGCACCGACAACATTACCAATTTAACGGGTAACAATATTCCGTACGGTTTGGATATCATCAACCCCGATGGATGCTTTACGAGCATTAATAATATCTACATTGGATCAATTGTAAGCTCTATTGATCCCGTTGGCACATTGTGTGAAGGTGACTCACCCATCAATCTTAATGCTCAACCTCCGGGAGGAACGTGGACGGGTAATATCAACATACTGAGCAATGGAGTCTTTGATCCGGCTGGAGTGGATATCAATTCAAGTACAAACTATACAGTTGGCTACAGTCCTCCGGTTCCTGCAGGTGGGTGCGCTTTATCCAGTTCAATCACCATAACTGTCTTACCAGATGCCAATAGTCAGTTCTCTGCTCCAATCGAAATATGTATAAACGAAAATCCAGTGACGCTTCTGCCAATTGAATCTGGAGGAGTTTGGTCTGGACCCAATAACTGCGTAAATAATCAAGGCCTCTTTGACCCTTCACTTTCAGGTTCAGGAATACAAACCATCATTTATGCGATTGGAGGAACATGTCCAAGTTACTCAACTCAAGACATTGTTGTAAACCCGCTACCGGTCATTCAATTCGACGCCAGCGCAACAGAAGGTTGCTTGCCGTTATCCGTTGACTTTACAAACACCACAGCAGGAAACAATAGCGATGTGGTTTGGACTATTAATGGATTACAAGCAGCGGCAGGCTCAAATAGTTTCACTTACATATTCGAAAATAGTTTTTGCCATAATGTGGGACTATCTTTGACAAGCGAAGACGGCTGTATTAATTCCATGGATTCCTTGAATCTTATATGTCCTTACCCAGACCCCATCGTTGACTTTGAATACAACCCTACTAAACCAACATTGGCTGACTTTGAGATAACGTTTTATGAGACTTTAGGCAATACAGCCAATCACATTTGGGAGTTCGGTGATGGTCAAACATCATTTGAATGGTCACCATCACATTACTTTGACGTTGTTGTTCCTTCTGAGTTTGAAGTTTGTTTGACTGGTTATGATATAGCGGGATGCGAAACAAGAGTTTGTAAGTACATACAAATTGCTAGTGGATTTGAAATATTTTGTCCATCCGCCTTTACTCCAGGTAACGATGGTTTAAATGATGGCTTCAGACCTGTTCTGGTAAGTAAACGAGAATTGTTCAAATACAATATGCGTATTTACAATAGAAATGGCGAAGAAATATTTGAGACTGATGATTACAAGCAAGCTTGGTATGGCAATAGTTATAAAGGAGACAACTACGTTCCCGATGGAGCATATACCTGGGTAATTGAGATCGTGCTCGAGGGTTTATCTGAAAGAAAAACTTTCAAAGGAAGCGTTCTAATCGTGCGATAGACGGAAAACACTATTGCCTTGACTTACTCTCCAACTTTTCAATTATTTCCTCATCCGACATGCCATTCCATTGTAAACTTTGGTTGGCTGTTTTAGCCCAAGGAGAATCTGGATATCGCTCAATTGTGGCTTTGTAATACTTCTCAGCTTGTTGGGGCTGATTTAAAAATTCATCATACTGGTAGCCCACCAAATACGTTGCGTAATCTTTCTTGGATGCGTTAGGATGCTCAACATAATTCATGAGGAACTGAACTGCTTGCTGATACTTTCCAATACTAGAGGCCAATTGAGCGGCATCCAAAAGATAAACGGCCGATAATGAATCCTGCCTGTACTTGTTGGAATACTCAGTTAAACACTTCAGCAGTTCTTCACTTTTAACCAAATCTATGGGCTGATTATTCTGATACACTTCCTTTGATAACTGCGATATCTGATTGCTCAAATTCATTTGTTCCTCTCCACGTCCCTTTGGAGAATCATTGCATGCTGACCAAATGCCAAACATTAATAAAAGGGCGGTTAAAAAATTCTTACAACGCGTCATGAAATTTCATTCTATAATTCACATTAACATTTCCTTTAGCGATGTTGTTCAACTTGCTTTTGAGCAAAGTTCTTTTCATAGGGCTTACGCGATCAGAGATAAGTATACCCTCCAAGTGATCATACTCATGTTGAACAACCCTTGCAGGGAATCCATCCAGCTCCTCTTCATAAAGATCCCAATTCTCATCGTAATATTCAATCTTTACAATAGGCTTGCGGTAAATTTCTAAACGCATATGAGGCAAGCTCAAACAACCTTCCTCCATAGACCATTCCTCACCTTCCTCTTCGTAAATAATTGGATTAATAAACACCCTCTTAAAATCTTTGCAATCAGGGTCAGCATCTTCACCTTCACCGTACTGAGAGACATCCACAATAAATAATCGAATTGGCAAACCCACTTGAGGGGCTGCAAGGCCAACGCCAGGGGCCTTATGCATGGTCTCAAACATGTTCTTCACCAGTTCTTGCAACTGAGGGTAGTTCTTATCAATATCCGCTGCCTTCTTCTTCAGAACAGGGTCACCGTAGGCTACAATGGGTAAAATCATGCGACAAAAATAAGATGTAAAACCATCAATGGTACGAAAATGGCTGAAATACTATACCGAATGAATGAACGACATTGGATGGATTGAAATTGGACCAAGAATAGTTGAACTCCCAGCGCTTTGTGGTATATCCCAAGCCCATTGACATGCCTACCAAACCGGGTGCACTTTCTATCTGTAAGGTCCTTCGCCTTTCGTAATTAAATCCAGTGTATAAACGCAACTGACCGAACTGCCATTCCATGGCTGTATGAACATGTCGCATGGCATTATCACCCCATATCCATCGCTTTTCTGTGACAACCTCACCTGAGATGGGATCTTTGGTTTGTGTCAATCTTTTTTCATCTTCCGTTAGCACATCCCACTGTTGCAGCCCATACAGGGTTAACAATAATCGAAATGGTGCGTTCTTTGGTTTCTTACTCAAACCCAATTGAATATCAAATGGACTTTTCTGGTCTTTTGCATAAACCACACCCATTCCTTTAAAAAGCAAAGAGGCTGACCAAGAGGACTCTGGCTCTTTGTAATAAAAGCCCACATCCACAAAAGTTCCAGTTAAACTATTTTGTGGCATCTGAACAACTGCTTGTTGCAAAGACGCTCCCATTTGTAAACTGGAGTCTATCTGATAACTTGCAATCCCTTTCAATGAGAAATCCGCAGCTGACCACGTGCCTAAATTGTTCCCATTGACATCATAAGTATCATTTTTACCAAAACCCAAATAGTTGAAACCCATTCCCCAGATAAACTTGCCTTTTTGCCCAAAAGAATACGCCAATTCTGTGGCATTTGTTCTCCCAATGTAACGGGTATATCCCATCGCCAACTTGCCTTTGGAAAGCGTATCCAAAAGAGCTGGGTTATATAAGTACATGGCACTCTGAGTTTCTTTATACGCACCTGAATAGCCACCCAAACCGATAACTGCTGATTGAAATCCCAATTGAGATGACTGAAAACTACTCTCACCAGCTCCGTTCTGTGAAAAAAACTTTGTTGTAACAAAAAACAAAAAAATTAATCCTACTAGCTTAGAAAATTTCATCTCTATTCAACGCTTAATTCAAAAAATTATTGCCACGTTTTCTTGGTCACTTTCTCCTTGAGCAATGCAATATCTAAAACCTCAAACATTTCATTTACAAAGTGAAACTTTAACCCCTTGAGGTACCTTTCATTGATATCTTCAATATCCTTCCTATTCTTTTCACACAAAATGATCTCCTTGATACCCGCTCTTTTGGCTGCTAAAATTTTCTCCTTGATTCCACCTACAGGCAATACCCTTCCGCGCAAAGTAATTTCTCCTGTCATGGCTAAATACTTTTTGACCTTGCGCTGTGTGAACGCAGATGCCATTGCTGTCAACATCGTAATTCCCGCACTAGGACCATCCTTAGGCACAGCACCTTGCGGAACGTGCAAGTGGATATTGGCAGAGTCAAAATCTTTGATTTCCGCCCCAACCAATTCAGCATTGGCCTTTAGATACTCCAATGCAATGACCGCAGATTCTTTCATAACGTCACCCAAATTACCGGTCAAGGTCAACTTTCCTTTACCGGGTGTTAGGCTGGTTTCGATGAAGAGAATATCTCCTCCGGTTGGTGTCCATGCCAAACCTGTCACCACACCAGGCACATCATTGTCCGTGTATCGATCTTTTTCGTAACTCGGACCCAAGACTTGAATAACATCTTCTCTTTTCAACACTTTGGAATACTTCTCCTCCAATGCAATCTGTTTAGCGCGATTGCGAATCAACTTTCCAATCCTTTTCTCCAAAGATCTTACTCCACTTTCATTGGTGTATTCTTCCACCAACATCGTCAATATCTCATCTGGAAACTGAATCTTGGACTCTGTGATTCCATTTTCTTTTAATTGTTTGGGGAGCAAATGCCTCTTGGCAATTTCCAACTTCTCCTCTACCGTGTATCCTGACACTTCAATGATCTCTAAACGGTCACGCAAGGCTGGCTGAATAGATGATAAGCTATTGCAAGTAGCGATGAACATCACCTTAGATAAATCGTAATCCAGCTCAACATAGTTGTCATAAAACGCACTATTTTGTTCTGGATCCAATACCTCCAATAATGCACTGCTCGGATCACCATGCACACCTTGACCAACTTTATCTATTTCATCTAGGACAAACAAGGGATTGCCTGTCCCAGATTTTTTCAAACTCTGCAAAATACGACCAGGCATTGCGCCAATATAGGTTTTACGATGTCCTCTGATCTCGGCTTCATCGTGCAGACCGCCCAATGCCATGCGCACATACTTCCTGCCCAATGCTTCTGCAATGGACTTTCCCAATGAAGTTTTACCCACACCTGGAGGGCCATAAAGACATATGATCGGAGACTTCATATCACCCTTGATCTTGAGAACAGCCAAATGTTCTATGATTCGTTCTTTCACTTTTTCCATTCCAAAGTGATCACGATCCAAAACTACTTTGGCGTGCTTCAAATCAAAATTATCATTTGAATACTCTTCCCATGGTAAATCCAAAAGAAGGTCTATATAATTTGCCTGAACACTGAACTCCCCTGCCTGCGGATTCATGCGTTCCAACTTCCCTAACTCTTTGAAAAAAACTTTGGCTACATTTTCTGGCCACTTCTTGTCAGCCGCCTTTGCGCGTTTTTCCTCTATTTCTTCCTTCAGCGGATTGGCTCCCAATTCCTCTTGAATTTGGCGCATCTGCTGCTGCAAAAAATACTCTCGTTGCTGTTTAGAGATATCAGTATGAACTTTCTTATGAATCTCATTCTTCATCTCCAACATTTGGATTTCCTTGGCCAAATGCTCCATTACCATCTGCGCCCTTTCTCTCAAATCCGCCACTGCCAATAGGGCTTGCTTTTGCTCCACATTGGCCTTCATATTGGAGGATATGAAATTAGTTAAAAAACTCAATCCGCCTATGTTTTTGATGGCCACTGAAGCTTCAGTTGGGATCTCTGGTGAAAACTGAATCACCTTGAGTGCCTGCTCTTTGATGGACTCAAACAAGGCTTGTTGTTCCTTGGATGCATCGTCCCTATTCACTTCCGGAAACTCCTGCACTTGGGCCTTGAAATAAGGATCCATGGCAACCATCCCTTGAATTTCAAAACGCTTCTTTCCCTGCAAAATGACCGTAGTATTTCCATCTGGCATTTTTAGCATTTTGATGATGGTAGCCTGCGTTCCTATTCTGTAAAGATCATCAAATCCTGGCTCATCAATATCTGGATTGATTTGCGCAACGACTCCAATTGTCTTTTTTCCTTTATTGGCATCTTGAATCAAGCGAATGCTTTTGTCTCTGCCCACTGTAATGGGGATAACAACACCTGGAAAAAGAACCGTATTTCGCAATGGCAAAATGGGAAGTACCGCGGGGGTTTCTTCCTTGTCCATTGCATCTTCATCCTCAGCCGAAATCAATGGGATATACTCATGATCCGCCATATCTTCTGGTAATAAATTAAAAAATGATTCTTCCATGCCCACAATTTTCTTTTGGCCCCATCTCAACAGCAATGCCAATTTCGAGCTACTGCCTTTGTGACCCACTTTTATTTTTGATAACCAAATTGACGATGTATCTCTGACAAAACCTGCCACTCTTTGTCAGACAATTCCAAACCTCTTCTCTTCTTCACAGCACGAATGGTTTCAATGGCCTTTTCAAAATCATAAGGCTCTAAATCTTCAGAACCTCCCCATGAAAATGAGGGGATGTGCTTGTTGGGAAATCCTCCACCAAAAATATTGGCAGCAATGCCAACAACTGTACCCGTATTAAACATTGTGTTTATTCCGCATTTGCTATGGTCCCCCATCACAATGCCACAAAACGTCAAACCTGTATTTTCTTCTTTTCCTGTGGTGTAAGAATACTGTTTCACCAAGCTGTAATTGTTCTTCAAGTTGGAGCAATTGCTGTCTGCTCCAAAGTTGCACCATTCACCAACCACGGCATTCCCAAGAAATCCGTCATGTGCCTTATTGCTGTAACCCAGAAACAACACATTAGAAACCTCGCCACCTACTTTGCATTCAGGTCCGATGGCCGTTGGACCATATACCTTAGATCCCATTTTTAATGTTGCTTTTTTTCCAAGATATAAGGGACCTCTCACCATACTGCCTTCCATCACTTCAGCTAGTTCATCAATAATGATAGGACCTTCTGAACAGTTTAAAATTGAGCCCGGCTGAATCTGAGCATTTTTAGCAATCATCAACTGAGAAGGATCACCAATGATGGTAACTCCAGACGGCACTTCATGGTGAAAGTCATTTATGTTCAAATGATCATAGTCCCCAATAATGATTTCTTCCAACAATGAGAATAAATCAGAAAGGTGTTTCAATTGAACAAATGGAGCACAGCACTGAACGGCTTCAGTGGCTTGATTTGATTGAGGATGAAAAGCCAACAACTCGTCATCTTGAACCAAAGTCTGACCAGGAAGCAGCTTCTTTATGCTATCCACCAATTCCTTGTTTGGAACAATACTGCCCAAAATCCAAACCCCTGAGCGCTCCGCGCTAAGTCCCAAAAATTCACGATCACTGTGCAAAGCAACCTCCTCAAAGAAGGATGCCCATTTTTCTTGAATGGTCTGCTTACCCAAGCGAATTTGAGCGACATGGCGGGTCATAGCAATCGGATACAAATCAGCAATTGCCTTGCTCTCAAACAAAGTTATTTTCATTCTACTCTTAAGGAAAAGATTTTGTTTTTACTTTTCTGTTGCAAAATAAGCAAGGAATTGAACAAATCAGGAGATTGAGTGGTTTATGAAAGAAAATAACGTTGTGAGAGAACAGGTTTTTACCATCAAAGAATTGGAGAGTTTTACCGGAATAAAAGCTCACACCATCAGAATCTGGGAACAGCGGTATAATTTGCTGAATCCGGACCGCACCGACACCAACATCAGAAGGTACACAGACAATGACCTTAAAAGGTTGCTCAACATCTCGCTTTTGATTGGATTGGGGCATAAAATATCCAACATCGCCAAGATGTCTGAGCAGGAAGTCAGAGATGTCATTCTAAAAGCCAACGACAAAGAGAACGGTCCGGAAAACCACCACCAACATGTACTGAAAATTGCCATGTTGAATTATGATGAAAATCTATTCAGCAATGTCGTGGACAGCTACATCGAGGCCAAGGGTTTGCCCTCAACCTTTGTTGAGGTAATCCTTCCATTCCTTCATGAAATAGGGGTAATGTGGCAGGCAGATGCCATTTGTCCAGCGCAAGAGCATTTTATATCTTGTCTTATTCGACAAAAATTGTTTCATCAAATAGAGAATCTAAAGGGATCACCGGTGACCAAAGAACGGTGTCTTGTGTTGTTTTTGCCTGAATTAGAGATTCATGAAATATCATTGATCATGATTCAGCATATTTTCAAATCCAACGGTTACAAAACCATTTTCTTGGGTCAAAGCGTACCGCTAGAGGATTTGATTCAAGTGCATCAGCGTTTAGGAGAAGTAGATTTCATCTCGATACTAACCACCAATCCCCTTCCCATAATGATGCCTGATTATTTGAAGAAAATATCCAAGCATTTTACAGATAGCGGATGCCATTTTCACTTTACAGGAGTTCTCACAAAAGGGATGAAATCACCCGATTTCCAATTGGTATCCTTTTATCCCGGGGTTGAGCAGCTTATTGCGAATTTTGTTTCTTAACACAGAATTACAGGAAATAAAAAAGGGGCTAATGCCCCTTTTTTTCATATTAAAAATATAACAATTACTTACCCAGCTCTTTGATCAACATGGCATTGATTTTCTCCAACTGTTCATTGGCTAAAATACTATCCACCAAAATTCTTCCACTGTGCTCATCAACAATAACTTTCTTGCGAGCAGCTACATCCATTTGCTTTTGCGGTGGGATGTGAATAAATGAACCTGCTGAAGCTTCACGATCGATAGGGACTACAGCCAATCCGTTATTTGCTCCCTTGCGAATGCGCTCATAAGAATCCAACAAACGTTGATCCAACAACTTCTTGGCTTCCGCACTCTTGCCCAACAAAACAGCCTCTTCACGTTCTGTTTCAGCGATGATTTCAGAAAGTTGTTTTTTCTTGAAATCCAAATCGTTGGTTCTGTTCTCCAACTTCTGCTGACTACCTTCCAAATTGCTCAACTTGGTCTCATGCAACATCTCAGCCTCTCTGATTTTCTTTTTGAACAACTGAATCTCCAATTCTTGGAATTCAATCTCTTTGTTCAAGGCCTCATACTCTCTGTTGTTCTTCACCTTGTCCAACTGCTCCTTGTACTTTTTTATTTGAGCCTCAGCATCTTTTATGCCTTGCTTCTTGGCTGCAATATCCTCTTCAACTGCATTTGCCTCATCCTGCATTTTTCCAACACGAATCAGAAGACCAGCCACTTCATTCTCCAAATCTTCAACCTCAAGCGGCAACTCACCGCGAGTAGCATGAATCTTATCTATTCGTGAATCAATTAACTGAACATCATAAAGCGCTCTAAGTTTGTTTTCGATGGTAATTCCGCTGTTCTTGTTGTCTCCTTCGACAAAAGCAAAACGATTTGTGGTTTTCATATTTTCTTGGGATTCCTTTTTTTCATTTTTTTCTACTTTGGCCATTGGCGCAAACTTGACATTGGCCATTCCTTCTGGTGTCACAACAAAAACAGGGTTTGCTGTTGGTTTTGCCTCTCTGACATACTCCACCATCCGAGGCTTGGGCCGTTCTGCCATAAGAACCTGCTCAGGCGTTAATTTAACCGTTTCCGTCTCAACCTTTTTAGAACTTGCCTTCTTTGTCACGGCAGAATCTGTCTGGGTTGGCTTAACAGGGGCTGCTTCCTGAGCCACCTTGGCAACTGCAGCACCCTTCTTGGCAACAGGCGCTTCCTTAATAAGCTTAACTTCAGGATTCTTCGCCTTTGAGTCTGCATTGGCTTTAGTCACAGGCTTTGCCTCCTTTTTGACTGGAGCTTTTGAAACTGGCTTGACTTCTTTCTT
>CAZNVU010000022.1:0-26848 GCA_964576575.1 uncultured Chryseobacterium sp. | reverse complement strand
CCGACACCATCAATGACTGTAGCCAATTACATACATCAGAATACTTGATAAAAAACAAAATGCTTGACACCATATATATAAAATCCATTACTTGTCAGGCATCAGACCAAATGCCAATTTTTAAGCTTAAATATCTACTTCCAGGTCAAATGGACACTTTAAAGATTGTCAGCAATTTCAAATACTTGAAAACGTATAACTCAGCAGGTACCAAACAAATAAGAAGGACATCCATTATTGAAACGGACAATTGTAAACAAACGTTAGAAATGATGTTCTACGTAAATATTACAGAGGTTGAAAATATTCGAACCAATAAGACAATTTATAAAACAAATGATTCACTTGTAACTATCTCTAACGGTTATTTTTCAAGCGAAGGTAGTTGCATGCCAAAACTCTACTGGGGATTGGAGAAACTGGAAGATAACATTTGGAAACAGGCTTTTGATTTAAAAGCAAAGCCCAAGATGTGCTGCGGACCAGGCAGCTATAGGTTCATAAATCAGAATGACAGTATTGCCATTTTTAGTTTGAAGAAGGATTTAAATTACTTCACCATATTCGAAAAAGGAACGTACAGAGTATATACATCAAACGAAGATCATCAATTGGTATATTCTAATGTTTTCATGTATGAATAATATCATGCAATAATCAAAACAAAATCAGATGGGCCTAAGAAAAACACAAATAACAACGGTTTAGCAGCAGTGGCAGTTTAGTGCCCTTTAACATATCCAATCAGAGGATGCTGGGTAAACAAGGAAATGAAGTTTAAATGCCATTTCGAGCAGAATTCACAAATTGTAACAACCCTGTTCAATGAACAATTACTTAATTTCACATCCGAATTAAAATTAAAAAACGCGATCACAGTTTTGCGGCGCAAGCCCTTAAACTAAGCGCCTAAACGCTAACCCCCAAAGCCAATAAAACAACATCTGATTGACAAGTATTTAAAGTAGACACCTAATAAGAATACGAAGCGACAATGATTCACTAAAACTCAAAAAAAGACTATACCAAATGGCCTCAGGTTTTTTTGCAATTCTAGACGACATAGCAAACTTAATGGATGTAGTTGCGACGAACACCAAACTTGCTACAAAAAAAACTGCTGGAATTCTTGGTGATGATTTGGCGGTTAATGCCGAAAAATCAACTGGCTTTGTTTCATCCAGAGAAATTCCAGTTCTATGGGCAATTACAAAGGGTTCGTTTTTGAATAAGTTGATTATTGTACCAATTACTTTATTGCTAAACACATTCCTTCCGTCTGCAATCATAGTGATACTTATACTCGGAGGTTTTTACCTGGCTTATGAAGGTGTCGAAAAAATTGTAGAGTACTTCTTTCATAAAAATAAATCTGCAAAGCAAGCTGAAGTTGAAAGTGCCAAACAAGATGATGAACTAGAAAGATTAAAAATAAAATCAGCCATAACCACAGATTTCATACTCTCTGTTGAAATCGTAATTATAGCGTTAAGCACAGTTTTAAACAAAGACCTAAGTATCCAAATACTAACATTATCAGTTGTTTCTATAATAGCTACTGTAGGTGTTTATGGCATTGTCGCACTGGTTGTTCGCATGGATGATTTTGGATTTAAGCTGATTGAAAAGTCGCACAAAAAAGGAATCCTAAACACTTTGGGGCAGTTATTGGTACAAGCCCTACCCATTTTTATCAAGACATTCTCAGTGGCAGGAACAATCGCATTGTTGCTTGTGTCAGGAGGGATATTTGCGCACAATATTGGATTTTTACATCACACATTGGAAGAATGGCCATCTATTATTAAAGAGTTTTTCTTTGGAATGTTAGGAGGAATATTGACTTTGTTATTTCTGAGTATTGTCAAAAAACTTATTGCTCAATTTCAAAAGTCTGCTTAGAATCACTTGTTGTCACTTGACACAAATAAAAATGCCAACAAAATCCAATAACTTACAATTCATCATCCTGTTCGATGGCATTTGTAACCTATGCAACAAGTCAGTTCAATTCATAATCCGCAACGATAAGAAAAATAAATTCGTTTTTGCCTCCCTGCAATCCGAAATAGCCACACAACTCTTGAGAGAGATTGACATAAAAAACTCCCTAGACACAATCATTCTATTGAAAGGAAAATCGCACTTTGTAAAAAGCGACGCGGTTTTGGAAATTGCAAAAAATCTTGGTGGTGTATGGGCATTATTCTATGCCTTCAAAATATTTCCAAAGTTCCTGCGAGATGCTGCTTACACTTATATCGCCAACCGCCGCTATAGTTGGTTTGGAAAACGGAAATCTTGTATGCTGCCATCAAGGGATCTTCGGTATAAGTTTTTAGGTTAGTATTGGGAGCATTAATGGTTATCCATGTATGATCATTCTTATGCGCCATCAAAACTTAAAAACAAATACACACACAACGAAAAGTAAATTAACAATCTCTCACACTTGTTAAATCGCCACTTGAACTAAATTGGCAAAAAATACAAAATTCATACAAATGAGAGCGTTGTTAATTGTGCTAATCAGCCTAATTACTGTATCCATCTCGGATGCGCAAAATCTTTACTCCACCAGTGAATTTGGCACAAACGCGCGACAGATTGGAAAGCTGGAAAACGGGAAAATATACTCTACCAATGAGTTTGGGGCATCAGCTCGACAAGTGGGAAAAATAGAGAATGGTAAAATATACTCCACCAATGAGTTTGGAACATCGGCTAGACTTATTGGGAAGATAGAAGGCGAGAAAATTTTATCTACCAATGAGTTTGGGACCTCAGCCAGACTCGTCGGAAAAATTCTTGACGGAAAAGTGTATTCAACAAATGAATTTGGCGCCTCTGCCCGACAAGTAGGCAAATACAGCGGGGGTGCTTCAAGTGGCGCAGCAGCAGCCTTTTTTCTGATCCTATAAATCAAAAAAGTAAACCGGTTTCGTTGTTTTATTCATCAATAATTTAACTTCGATACCCGCGCTAACACAGGAAATAAATAAAAAATTTAACTCAAAAGAAAATATGTCAAACATTAAACTGGCCCTTGACTGGACGCCAAACATCAATCACATAGGATTTTTTGTTGCTAAAGAATTGGGTCTTTACAACAAGGTGGATATTGAACTAGAGATTATAAGTCCCTCAGCAGACAATTACAGTATTACCCCTGCCAAAAAGTTAGAACAAGGTATTGCCGATTTTGCAATTGCCCCATTTGAAACCATCATTAGTTTAAACAACAAACCCAACAAAGTTGACGCTATCGCAGTTTTTGCGATTCTACAGAATGATCTCAGCAGCATTGCTACTTTGAGCGAATTAAACATTAATTCACCCAAGCAGCTTGATAACAAAATCTACGCTTCCTACAAAGCCCGCTATGAAGACCTTATTGTAAAAAAAATGATCATCAATGACGGAGGTCTTGGCGAAATAGAAATAATCTATCCCGATAAACTCGGAATTTGGAATACTCTGTTGCAGCAGAAAGCAACATCAACGTGGATTTTTGACAATTGGGAAGGCGTTGAAGCATTGAACAAAAACATAAAACTAAACAAGTTCAGAATGGCTGATTTCGGTATCCCTTATGGATACTCCCCCATTCTGGCTACCACCAAAAGAAATATCACCGTTCACCAAGAAAAATACAAAAGATTCATTTCTGCTACAAAAGAAGGATTCTTATATACCCAAACTCATCCCGAAGAATCCATACGCATACTAGAATCGTTTGTAACGGAGCATGATTTGTTAAACATAAACCTAAGGGCATCGCTTGAGATGACCTCAATCCATTTTGGCAACAGTGAAAACTGTGGTAAAATGGACTTAAGTAAAGTCAGATCTTTCCTAGAGTGGCTGACAGCAAATAAACTAGAGGATGGGGTTATCCTTGAACAAGATTTATTCACCAATGAATTGATTGAATAAACTTTGAGAACACCCGTTACAAATAAAATAAAAGAGCTAAAAGAAGGCAATCTTTTCAATCACCACTTCATCTCGATATCATTACCTGACCTGAGAGTGATTGGATCTCCACCGTTTCAATAACGGTCCTGGCCTGCACATTCAAGACATAATTGTAAATACCATCTTGCGCATAATATCCAGTGCCGTTGGACGCGCCAAACCATTTCTCAGATGGGTCGTAACTGTGAAAAATCATATCACCCCATCTGTTGTATACTTTGAACTCATAAAAAAGAATATCACAATAGAAAACGGGAGAAAAGTATTCATTGATACCATCTCCGTTGGGCGTAAAACCATTGGGAACAAAAACATCACACGTGCATCCTTCTGATGTCACTTCCACTTCAAACGTCCTTGTCCCACACGCATCATCAACGATAAAGTTATACGCTCCATCTTGGCTCACTGCTCTAGGGAAAGCTGAAGATTCGTAATCTGCCCAATCAAAAGCTACATTGGAAGATACGTTCGGACCTATCAGAACTTCCTCCGTTTCCTCGCACAAAATCACAGTTTTTTCAAATGGAGGAATAGAGATTTCTCCACTGCTAAACGTAATTGTATCACCCACCGTATTGCAAGCTGATGAAGCAACAACAGCATACACTCCCGGAGCATCAACCAGAAGCTGAGCGCCTAATACCCCATTGCTCCATTGATACACAGCATTTCCTAATGGCTGAAATTCAAGCAGAACAGATTGCTCAGGACAAATCAATTGATCATCACCCAAATTGATATCCGGCAAAAATTCATTCACAGCAATCAGAATCTCATCCGTGGCCACAAGGCCCGTTGCATCTGTTGTTGTTAGCTGAATGGTAATATCAGCCATGGGAGTAATAAGAATCGAGGAGGCGTTAGCAGAACCAACCACACTCCAACTGTAATCAAAAGGAGCAGTTCCCCCTGTAATGATGCTATTGACATTAACTGACTCCCCTGCACACACAGCAGCATTTGAACCCAATGAAACCGAAAACTCAGTACAATTCAAGACCTGAATACTGTCCCTAACCACTCCGCATTCCCACTCCACATCAACATAATAAAGACCAGGATTGTTAACGGAAATGCTGTTTGAAGGACTGCCCGTATTCCACAAATACGACAATGCGCCTGTGGTGGTGGCATCCAACAGAATAGGAGCGGAGCATAACTCTATGTCTGCTCCGAGATCAACAATTGGTGGTGCGATGCTCGCACCTTCCAAAGAAAAATCATCCACAAAAACATAGGCCAAAGAGATAAAATCTTGGACCCCATACATCACAATGGTTTGATTGGCATCACTTAAAAAGTTGCCAAAAGTGAGCTGATTGTATGGCTGATCCGCTACAAAATCAAAAGTAAAAGTTTCCCAGGCCTGCGATGAAAAAACACCAGGAACTGAAAACAGATTTCCAACAGGATTGATAAGTCCATTGGTACCGACAGGTTGAAAAACCGGACCATTGCTGAGTAAAACACCCCATCCATCCGTGAACATGCCTCCTACTTGTGGAACACCGTTGGTCATGGAAAAAGAAAGAGAATAAGTATTGCCCACAACCAAGGGACTGGACAAAGCGATAGAAATGTATTCTCTCGAGTTTGGTAAAAAAGACAAATTCCCGCCAATACCCATGACCGCCTCTCCCTCAAAAGGCAACAGTTCACTAAAGTAATTCACTGGCAAAGATGACAGCGCACCCGAACCCTGTAAATGGAAATAATCAGGAGTGCCGTTGTTAGAATTACAATCACTGCTGGTTGCCGCATTGGTCCAGCCATTGGCCAATGCCCATGAGCAATCATCATTGGGAAATCCTGCATTCTCCTCAAAACCTCCATTGGGAACCAAAGAGGTACATTGAGCTTGCATGGCCACATCCAATCCAAACAAAATACAAAACACTAAAAACCAACCACGCATAGAAAAAACAAGAATTTTTTTCGCAAACAAAATTGTTGCATTGCATGTTCAACAGGAGGCCTTTATTTAACATTTTTGAGATATAATATTCGTTTCAATCCAGAACCAACAGAAGATTCCTTGATAACATTTCTACAACCAATTTGAGATATAGGTAATATAATCTTAATTAAAATACATGTATCACGGAAGTCATCTTTAATTGATCACTAATATGACCAAAACAATTTCATCCAAAAGAGATAATGTAAATATTACAAGCTTATTGATCAACCCATTCAATTTTGAATATTGAATTTTATCCCTTGAAACCTCTTCTCTGACCTATTCACTTTTAACAAAGCTACATATAAAAGAAAATATCGCCAAGAACGACGTTAGAATGGCAGGTAACATAGAATCTATATCAATACAACTTGAATTAAAGTTACTCAAATGAAATAGATACGGGAAACTATTTTTAAAATCATCGTTAACCAATAACCATTATCTTCACTGCTTATTTCAAATTTCGAACTTGAAACAGCTTCTGCTCACCACTATTTCTTTCATCTTAGGAATATTGATGAATGCCCAATCAGCGATTGAAGACCGGGCTAATGAATCCAATTCGACTTTTCTCAAATACGATTTACCTGCGTTCAATTCTGACACCTGCTGTTGGCGAAAACTAAGTCAGGAGCAACATTATAGGGAAGCCGGTGATTTGATTCTGCGTTATATCAGAGAAAATCCGAGAGAAAATCACCAAGCACTCCATTGGCATGCTGGTCAGATGTATGCTTGCGCAGAAGCAAACGCGTTGGCCAAAAAACATTTCAAAAAAACCTATTCGCCCCTTTACAGGTTTTTCGGTGGAACGGACGCTAAAACTTGGTATTACTATGCAAAAGGAACCGTTGCGTTTATTGACAACGAACCCCAAAAGCTTCAGCGAATTTTAGAGCATTGGGAAACACATTTCGAAAAAAATCTCAACCATCGGATGCTCGTGCGATTGAATCAGCAATGGGACAAAAAATATTGGGATACCTACCTTAATCAATAAAAATGGAAAGAAAAGTAATCCTATACATAGCCATGAGTTTAGATGGTTTCATTGCCACCAAAGACAACTCGATTGATTTTTTATCATTGGTTGAAAAAGCAGGAGAGGACTATGGATACAATGACTTTGTTCAATTAGTGGACACAGTAATTGTCGGTAGAAAAACTTACGATAAAGTAATCGAGATGGGATACGAATATCCACACGCCGATAAAAAAATTTTTATTGTAACCAGAAATGCAAAACCATCAAAAGAGAATATTCAATATTATTCAGGCGATCTCACCCAATTGGTTAACGAACTTAAAAAACAACCAGGCAAACATATATACTGTGACGGAGGATCCGAGATTGCCAATGAGTTGATGAAAAATGAATTGATAGATGAGTTCATTATTTCAATAATACCGACACTGCTGGGAAACGGTATCAAGCTATTCAAAGACGGCCGTCCCGGATTAAATTTATCACTTCTGACTACAAAACAATTTGATACTGGACTGACTCAACTGCATTTTAAACGAGCACACAAAGATTAGGCACTCAATCGTTAAAAATATGAATATTAAGAAACTCCAGATACTGAGCCCCATCATAGCCCTTCTCATTTTTTCAGCACTCTTCGTTCAATGCAAACCCTTAAAAACAAATTTCGATTTACCGCCCACCCTCGATGACTTCAATGATGACCCAAAATGTTATCACAATGGTCATTTATCCAAAAATGAACGCCGACAAATTTTCCCTTTCAATCAAGCTGAAAGTGTCAAAATCATTTCCTTTCACTCTAAACTCGGTAAAACTCCCATCCAAAACGACACCATTATTACTTCAAAAACCATCGAGATAAAAACATTATCCGAAAAACAAATCGACCAATTAACGGACATTCTCTACAATTACAACTATTCAAAAAAAACAAATCTGATTAGTTTCACGGAAACGGGATGCTATGCTCCTAGACATGCCATTGTCTTTTGTAACAAATCCAATCAGGTAGTTTCCTACATTGAAATTTGTCTAGAGTGCAAAAAAATAGTTTCTGGTTTGCCTGAGGAAAGCTTGGGTACTTTCTGCGATGGGAAGTATGAAATGCTGCATCAATTCTTTGTATCCATTGGAATTAATCATTTCAAAGAGGATTAATATATGTTTGACTAAGATTGGAGAAACAAAAACAGATTTGAACAGGTTAAATGAATCATTTAAGAAAACTCATCAGAAAAATTCCAAGATACTTCAATCTTGTTTTCATATTGATTTCACTGGCCAGTTGTCATCCACCAGCAAAATGGATAAAAAATAAATCAAAATATTTCAAAAGCACTGAAATTGAAAAACAACTTTCAAGTCAAAATTTAAATTTCACCAGCGGAACTTTTGTGGCAAAGGATGACTGGAAAGCTAGTACTCCATTGCTCATTAAATTTAACTCAAATCAGACAGTCCAAGTTGGCTATTCTCCTGTTCCTGAGCCCTCATTGTTGACAATCAAAAACGACACCTATCTCCAATATCTCCAAAACGAAGTCTCCTATTATTACTACTTCGATACAGTGCATCACACCATCATATTGGAAAGATTTGAATATCGAGATGGGCCCTGGTGGAATTTCTTTGTTGCTACAAGCTCATATCTAACAGAAGTATTCGATCTTCACGGAGATACCCTCATCAATAAAGCAAACAACAGATACACCCGATTTGCAAAACGATACATAGTCAATCCAAACTTGGTGCATAACTATACACTTGTCGTCAATCCATTCATAAAATATCAGGATGAAAACTCTCCGCAGATGGATAGTCTTGATGTTGTTCAAATGGCCAAAAGACACCGAGCATACTGGACAGACAATTGGGTATCGCCGCCACAAATTAAATTTGATGAGGAGTCCCAAAACTGGACAGTTCATTCTACCAAAACCAAACATACCCAGCGCGGAAACTGCAAGTGCACCAATGGATGTACTGTTGTCCAAACCATCACGCTGGTGATTGATAATCAAAATAAAAAAGTTGTCTCTAAAACCAAGAAAAAAAGTTTGTTTCCGAATTATGAATAGCCCCTTTTAGCGTACAATGAAATTCACCATTCCCTTTGAATTTGAAGCAACCCTCTGGAAAGCAGGTGGGAATAGCGGATGGCACTTTGTCAATTTACCCCAACGACTGTCCCTGGAAATACGTGAACTATTCCAAAAAGAAGAAGAAGGCTGGGGAAGATTGCCTGTACTCGCTTGCATCAACGATCATGAGTGGGACACCGCCATTTGGTTTGATACCAAAAACAACCGTTACTTATTACCGCTTAAAAGCGAAATTCGAAAAAAGAAGAACATTCAAGAAGGAGTGTCGATTATCGTTCAGTTATTCATTTAATTTCACACATCTACCATTTCCACCAATAATCGAGTGCTTACTGCAGTACTCAAAATTTCCTCATGTTCTGAGTAGCGAACCACCATCACCCCGTCAAAAGTCTCTTTTCTAATTATTTGCAGTTCAATCCCAAGAGCAATAGATTTTCCCGTTAGATAACTCAAAAAATCATGGGCAGTATTGATGACAGCCACCAACCTAACTTTATCGCCGAGTTGACAATCAGCCAACCGTTTTAAATCCTTCCACACCATATTGCCATCCGCATCCGGTATTGGAGAACCGTGCGGATCTATACGAGGATAACCCAACAACTCATCCATTCGAGAAAATAGTATATCTGACTGAATATGCTCCATTTGCTCCGCTATCTCGTGCACCTCCTCCCAACCAAATCCCATTTTCACAACCAAAAACATCTCAGCCAATCGATGCTTGCGAATAATCAATGAAGCCAATTTCCTCCCTTTTGAAGTAAGCTGAATAGGCTTGTAAGGCTCATACCGAACCAGCTTTTTCTCAGCCAACCGTTTCATCATACTCGTGACAGTGGGCATCTTGATTTTAAGTTGTCCCGATAGCGCATTGGCTGTAATCATTTCATCCCGTTGCCATAAGGAATGAATTGCCTTTAAATAATTTTCTTCAACCCATGAAAGCATAGCGCAATATATCTCAAATTAATCGATTCTAACATCTCATTTGTTAGATTAAACTAACTCTTATATTTTTGCAATCTAATAATAACTCATGAGACTTATTATAACTTTATCTTTGATTTTTAGTATACTGTCTGCAGCTGCTCAAGACAAATGCATCAAAGGGCAAATTCAGTTTAAGGATGAAATGATTCCGTTTGCTGTAATCACAATAAAGGAATTCTCAAAATCCACGGTAAGCAATTCAGAAGGAAAATTTGAATTTCTCTCACTTGATGAAAATCAATATACAATCAGCATCCATGCCGTAGGCTATAAGGTTCAAGAGTTAGTCCTACCTAGTCAACCTGGCCATTCCAGCTATCTACCTATAGAATTAATCCCCAACAATCAGGTGCTCGGTGATTTAGTAATCTCAGGGACTTTAAAAGCTACATCTAAGATGGACAGTCCAATTGCAGTGGATGTCTATTCATCAACATTCTTCAAAAGAAACTCCACTTCCACATTGTTTGATGCACTTCAGCATATTAATGGTGTACGGCCACAAATCAACTGTAATGTTTGCAATACAGGCAGTATTCACATCAATGGTTTAGATGGGCCATATACAATGGTCCTGATTAACGGTATGCCAATTGTGAGCGGACTTGCTACAGTTTACGGTTTGAGCGGAATACCACAAAGCTTAATCGAAAGAATTGAAGTCATTAAGGGACCTTCATCCACATTGTATGGCAGTGAGGCTCTAGGCGGTGTTATCAATATCATCACAAAAAATCCGAAAAAAGCAGCTCGTTTCAATCTTATCACCTCCGTAAACAGTTGGCAAGAAAAAAACAATGATATATCTGTTAGTGCTCCGATAAATCGAAGAGTTCATACTTTGATGGGCATCAACTCATATCGTTATCAGAATCCGATTGACAATAACAGAGATGGTTTCACTGATCTATCACTCCAGAATAGGATTTCTGTTTTCAATTCTTGGCAGTTCACACACGGCAAAAAAGGTAAAACTCAAGTTTCTGGAAGGTATATTTTCGAGGATCGCTGGGGAGGTGAAATGAATTGGCAACCGAAGTTTGCAGGAGGTGATTCCATATACGGTGAGTGGATAAAGACAAAACGTTGGGAGGTTTTTGGAAGTAGTGAACTACCATTAAAGGAAGAAGTTTCAGTTCAATGGTCATTCAATAATCATAATCAAAAAAGCTATTATGGACTAGTAATGTTTGATGGGGAACAGAGAAATACATTTGCGCAAATAACTTGGAGAAAGTGCATTTCAGCAAATGACATTCTTATTGGTTTAACATACAGATTAAATACCTACAATGACAACACTTTAACAACTACAATAAAAAAAACAATAGCACAATTACCAGGAGCCTTTATTCAAGATCAGATAAAACTAAACAAAAGCAATACCTTACTTCTAGGAACAAGACTAGATATTAGCCCAATACATGGTAGAATTCTGTCACCTCGGATAAACTACCGATGGATCTCTGCTGATGCATCTAGCTCTCTCAGAATAGGAGCGGGAAATGGTTACCGAGTAGTTAATGTTTTCACGGAAGACCATGCGGCTCTATCAGGTGCGCGTGAAACAATTTTCTTAGATGAGTTAAAACCAGAAACGTCTTGGAGTTCCAACTTAAATTTCACACGTAATCACATCTCAAAAAATAACAGTTATCACAATATTGATATCAATCTATTCTACACGCACTTTAACAATAGAATTCAAGCAGACTATATCACCAATCCAAATGCCATCATATACAAAAATCTTGATGGATACAGTATTTCCAGGGGATTCGCAGTTCAATGCAACTCCACATTTAAGAATGGAATTTCATCGCTTCTTGGATTTACTTTACAAGATGTATTTTTTGTCGAAAAAAATCAAAAAACTGTTCCACTCTTTACAGAAAAATTAAACTTCACTTGGAGTGTTGGATACAACTTAACAAAGTTCGGATTAACAATAGACTACACCGGAAACTTATACAGTCCAATGAAACTCCCTGTGCTAGGTCCTTTGGACCCACGAAGTTCTAAGTCACCATGGTGGAGTCTACAAAACATCCAAATCACCAAATCAATTTCCCAGAAATGCGAGGTAATTTTTGGAGTAAAAAATCTTTTAAATTGGACACCCAACAAGAGAAACCCATTTATCATTGCTCGAGCATTTGACCCATTTGATAAAAATGTGGAGTTTGATAGCGAAGGAAATGCAATTGCAAATCACAAAAACCCTTATGGCTTGACGTTTGATCCCACTTATGCTTACGGACCTAATCAAGGCATCAACTTTCGCTTAGATTTAAAATTCAATATTCAATAAGAAATGAATAAACTTCAACACACTGTGACTTTTTAATTCCGAAAAAGCCCATACTCTATCACTTCAATATTGAAAAGATTAATGATACCAGGGAACAAATTTTATTGCTCAAAAAAAGAGGCCAATCCAAAGAAATATCAATTTAACCGATTTGTCATAAAAATCAATATGAAACTGCATCCAAACAAATCAAAAAAGCCCCCAATCATGGGGGCTTTTATCATCTAATTAACCTATAAACTTAACTTAACCTAAAGTCTTATTCAATGTTATCCTTAAACTGATTCTCTAATTTCTGTCTCAACCAATCCAATGACAACATGATACTTCCCTTTTTCTTAGACTCTACTCTATTATCTGATTCTTCAACTTCTACTTTGGTTTCAGCCTGAACATCATTCATTTCCACTTTGATTTCCTCCAATGCTTCTTCAATCAATGGAGCCGAAACTGTTTCTTGAAACAGGTTCCTTTGCACTTCATTGTTCTCATAGGTCATCAGCAATCCCACACCGGTAGACAATATCGGTGTTAGTTTGGTTGCGTCATCTTTTGAAGATGAAACATGAAAATGCGGATAACCTACACGGCAATGCATACCTGTATGGTATTCAACCAACTGCTTCATGTGACGCAATTGAGCGCCACCACCAGTCATTACAATCCCACCTATCAATTGCTTGGAAAAACCTGATGAAACGATTTCACCATGCACGTAATCCAAAATCTCTTCCATACGTGCTTGAATAATCTGCGTCAAACGCAATGTAGAAATCTCTCTTCTCGGATGTCCGGCTAAACCTGGAATTGCAATAACTGCATTCTGGTTCACTGCTTCCTCTAAAGCAAATCCATGATTGACTTTTAATACCTCCGCATACTTTGGTAATATATAACAACCATTTCTGATATCCTCGGTAATGATATTTCCACCAAAAGGGATGACCGCTGTATGTCGAATAATGCCATCATGGAAGATGGCAATATCTGTTGTACCACCACCAATATCAACCAATGCAACACCTGCTTCCATCTCCTCATCGGTCAATACAGCAGCTGAACTCGCCAATGGCTCCAACGTCAATTTAGCAACTTCCAAACCAGCCTTTCTAACACAACGGTAAATGTTATTGATCTGAGAAATCTGCCCCGTGATCACATGGAAATTGGCCTTCATTCTGATGCCCGCCATTCCAATTGGATCTTTAATTCCCGACTCTTGATCAACCGTAAAATCCTGTGGCAATGCATGAATAATGTCTTCACCTGGAGCAACAGGAATACGTCGAATATCCTGCGTCATGATATCAATATCCACTTGAGATATTTCCTCGTCCATGCTGCTTCTGGTGCGCGTGGCCTGATGTTGGGTGCTGCGTATGTGCTGTCCAGCGATACCTACGTTGACAATTTTAATATCGACGTTGCTTTTCTCAGAAGCCTGACTCACCGCTTTTTTAATGGACTCTACAGTGCGGTCGATATTTACAACTACTCCACGTTGCACACCAACACTTTCTGATTTGCCGATGCCCAAAATTTCAACTTTTCCATGCTCATCGTAACGTCCTACGATACATGCAATCTTGGTGGTTCCAATGTCCAGTCCTACGATAATTTCGTTTTTCATGGTGCGATATAATTTCTTTTAATTCCTACAATTTGATTGATAAAACGTGCGTCCAAAACTTCATATTGATCCAAATCTATTTTGGGCAACGTTTTGCTATAAAACACAAAAAGATTCTTCATCTTGATATCAAAATTTTGATTATCCCCTATCCATATCTCTTGATTTCCCATCCTTGGAATAATGCGCCAGCCCACTGGACCTTTCCAGTAAACCTGATCTATTTGTGAATTCCACAATGGGTGAGACTGAATCGATTTGGCCATCCAGTAGATACTTTGATGAAAAGCATTGGCTTTATCATCCTTAAAAATACCTTCAGATAAAAGCGGGGCACTGAAGTCACCCAAAAAAATAGGGACGTCAGCCAATGCACCTTTCTTCAATGGCAATAATGCACCCTCCTCATCCAAATAAAACTGTGACCCTGACTGATCCATGATCAATGCAATAGGCTTGCGCAATGCAACATCAATGTTACAACGACCGTCCAATGTATGATAGACTTGAACTCTCCTAATGTATGGATTGGTTAACAATGATCTTCTCATCGCAGCCAAATCGATTTGCGCACCAATTTTACCCATTAATCCACCATTGGACTCCTCACAGATTTGCTGAATCTCCAAAGCATCTAAAAATGCAAATCCTGAATCAGCCTCCTGAATATTCACAGATACCTGCCAGCATTTCAACTGACCTTGGTGTGCATTGGAAAAAGCCATTAGGGTAATTACAGTCGAACACAATAGCAGATACAGCAGGGCTACCCCCACTTTCTTCCATGCTATTTTCTTCTGTCCCATTGCTACTTTTCTCTTTGTTTTAATTGCATTGCCAATGGTTTTACCAGCTGATCAATATCACCAGCTCCCAACACCAAAACCACCTCCCAATCCGCAGGTATTCCAATCTCCAATAATTCACTTTTTTCCAATAACTTTTTATCCAAAAGCGAAATCTTATCAAGTATCAATTGTGAATCAATTCCTGGTATAGGCAATTCTCTCGCCGGATAAATGGGCAGTAAAATCAAGCCATCCAGTGCCGACAAGGAAGAAACAAATCCTTCTAAAAAATCCTTGGTCCGAGAAAAAAGATGGGGTTGAAAAATGCCTCCTATTTTTTTCCCTGGAAACAACATTCTTGCGCTTGTGATTGCTGCATTTAATTCTGTGGGATGATGGGCGTAATCGTCAATCATCACCACACCTTCTTCATCCAAAATGCGCTCAAACCTTCGCCCAACTCCTTTGAAGGCTGACATCGCCTTTTTTATGTCGTTTGGTTCACCTCCGCAGGCCAATGCAATGGTGATTGCCGCCACCGCATTCTCTACGTTGTGTCGTCCAGATAATCCGCAAACTATTCCATCAATGTTAATTGCTCCTTTGTAATCAAATACAAACTTTCCATCATGAACAACAATATTCTCCGCTCGACATGCCACTGATTCTTGGTCTGTTATGCCATAACGAATAACCGCAGTGTGATCTTTCAATTCAGAAAATTCAGTGGCCACTTCATGCTGCACCAGAAGATGGCCGTTCGATTTGATCTTCTTGGAAAAATCCTGAAACCCCTTTTCAAATGTGGCTGCATCACCGTATATATCGAGGTGATCCGGGTCAACCGCTGTTACCACAGCCCACTCGGGCGTTAATGTTAAAAAACTTCTATCAAACTCATCCGCCTCTACCACCACCCAATCACTTTCCGCCAATACCAAATTGGATTTAAAATTGGTCGAAATACCGCCCAAAAACGCATTGACTTTAAAACCAACTTCATTCAAAAGAAATGCTATCATCGACGAAGTTGTTGTCTTGCCATGGGTGCCTGCAACGGCAATGGTATGGTACTGCTCCGTGATTTTCCCCAAAAGAACACTGCGCTTCATCATGGGGAATCCGTTTTGCAAAAAATAATTCTTCAACAAGCTATCTTGCGGAATGGCAGGGGTGTAACATACCCATATCTTTTCAACCGGTGTTAACCGAATCAATGAAGGCAAGTGCAGCAGATCATCCTCATAAGTGATATCAATTCCCTCTTGCTCCAATTGCTGCGTCAATGGTGTACTGGTGCGATCATATCCCATAACGATATGACCCTTGGCGTGAAAGAAACGGGCTAAGGCTGACATGCCAATTCCACCAATTCCTAAAAAATAAAAAATGGTTTCTTTGCTCCATTGTTTATGCTCCATAACAATCCTTCTTCAACTGGTTTACGATATCTGCACTTGCATTTGGCCTAGCCCATTGCTGCATGTTCTTGGTCATGGATGTCGAGTCAACTTTTCCCTCCAACAAGTCTTTCAAAGTTGACAACCACATTTCTGAAAGTGTTTTCTCTCCAATCATCAATGCAGCTTTATCATTCACCAAAGCCATGGCATTGTGTGTCTGATGATCTTCTGAAACATAAGGTGATGGAACAAAAACTGTTGGCTTAGACACCAGGCACAATTCCGAAACAGACATCGCACCTGCTCTGCTTACGATGATATCGGCTGCAGCGTAAGCTTGGTGCATTTCATGGATAAATGGTCCAACCCATAATCCTGTTTTATCCTTCCATTTGCTTTGCGACAAATAATTCTTTCCTGTTTGCCAAATCACTTGCACATTCAACTCCAACAACGCATCCAAATTGGCCTCCATGGTCTGATTCATCGCTCGTGCACCCAAACTACCACCCACCATCAAAATGGTTTTCTTTCCTTCTTGCAATCCAAAATGCGCCAATGCTTCTGACTTTGGATTTCGATCATTGTCCCAAATAAAACGGATTGGATTTCCAGTTTGGATGATTTTCTCCTTTGGAAAAAAACGCTCCATACCTGGGTAAGCAGTAAAAATACGAGTTGCCTTTTTTGACAATATTTTATTGGTTACACCAGCAAAAGAATTTTGCTCTTGGATAAAAATCTTTTTCCCTAACGCATGAGCGGCCCATAATGTTGGACCACTGGCATAACCACCTACACCAATAACCGCATCGGGCTTGAACTGCCAAATCAGTTTGATGGCCAAAATCAAGCTCCAAAGAATCTTGAAAGGCAGCAACAAATTCTTCCAACTCAACTTTCGCTGGATTCCTGCTATGGGCAAGCCAACTATATTGTATCCGAATTGAGGAACCTTCTCCATCTCCATTCGACCCTTAGCCCCTACAAACAAAATCTCAATATTGGGATGCTGTCTTTCCAATTCCTGCGCAATAGCAATAGCAGGGAAAATATGCCCCCCTGTTCCACCACCTGATATGACTACTTTATTGAGCATTTCGAACTTCTAATGTGGGATTCTCTTCGATAAATTGATCTTCATCTACCTCACCCTTCCCTCTGGTTACACTGATGATCATGGCAATGGACAAACAAGTGAACAAAGTGGAAGTACCACCCAAACTAATCAAAGGCAGCGGCTGTCCTGTAGTTGGAAATAAACTGACCGATACCGACATATTGATCAATGCTTGAATAACTATAATGGAAGACAATCCAAAGACCATCAATTGTCCAAAACGAGAAGGACAAGTCAACGCAGTTCGGACAGCTCTGAAATAAAAAATGAGATAAACAAAAATCAACAACAATCCACCGAAGATTAATCCATATTCCTCAATGATAAATGCATAAATCATATCTGAATAAGGATGGGGCATAAAATTCCGAGAGGATCCTGTTCCGGGTCCTTTGGGAATCAATCCCCCTGAATAGATGGCATATTTGGCCAAATCCGCTTGATAGTTACCTTCAGCATCACCTTCAACTTTGTTCAATATCCTATTCTTCCATGTGTCATAGCGAGGCAATACCTTTTCAGGTCCATACTCTCCAATTGCCACAACCATGGTTAACAACAAACCCACACCTCCTATGATGGTCAATAAAAATTTCCAAGGATAGCCTGAAACAAGTAGCATTAAAAAACAAACCAATCCGAGCATGGCACTTGTCGAAAAATTGGCAGGAAAAATCAAACCGCATACGAAAGCGATGGGAAGTACAATGGGCCAAAACGTTCTCTTCCAATCACCAAATTCAGATTGACGCAGGGTGAGCATACGAGCCAAATAAACCAACAATACCACTTTGGCCAAATCACTGGTTTGAAAAGAAATCCCCAAACCTGGAATCTTCAACCAACGATCTGCATTGTTGATGTTGGCACCATATAAAAGGGTTACGGCCAATAAAGCTACCGTAACCCAAATCAACAATTGAGAAAACTTGGAGAAATAACGGTAATCAATGCGGTGCACCACAAGCATAATGGCCCATCCTCCCAGTAACATCTCCATGTGTCTCCTGAGCACGCCAAAACTACCTTCTGCATTTTTTCCCAGTGTTGATATTCCGCTATACACGGCAAGAATAGATACCACGGTCAGCAGCAATGCCACCATCCAGATAACCTTATCACCTTTTAAATAGCGAAACATTTTAAGAACAATTACAAACCTTTTACCGCCTTCTTGAATTGACGACCTCTATCCTCATAGTTGTCAAACAAGTCAAAACTTGCACATGCAGGAGACAATAAAACAGTATCACCTTCTTTTGCCAATTCATAAGCAACACGCACTGTATGCTCAGCGTCTGTTGAATCTACAATGGTATCTACAACTTTTTCAAAAGCCTTTCTGATCTTGCTGCTGTCCTTGGTCAAACAGATGATGGCCTTAACGCGCTTAGAAACCAATGGCAACAATTCATTGTAATCATTTCCTTTGTCCTGACCACCTGCAACCCAAATGATTGGGGTGTTGATGCTCTCCAAGGCATACCATGCTGAATTGACATTTGTTGCTTTGCTGTCATTGATAAAGCTAACGCCATGAACTTTAGCTACAAACTCCAAACGGTGTTCTACATTCTCAAAGTTCTCTAAACTTTCGCGAACTACTTCCTTGCGCAAGTCAAGAATTCTGGCTGCTACTCCTGCTGCCATTGAGTTGTTCAAATTGTGCTTTCCTTTCAAAGCTAATGAAGTGATTTTCATAATTACTGGGTTTTTATAGATATTGATGTTGATGTTTTCATTTTGAACAAAGGCGCCTTCAAACTCACTTCCCTCTGGAATATCATTCAGAGTAAAAGGAATCATCGTTGCACCTATTGTATTTTGAGACAAATACTTTTGAGTCTCAGGATCATCCTGACTATAGATGAAATAGTCAGCAGATGTCTGATTTTGAGCGATTCTAAACTTGGAGGCCACATAATTCTCCATCTTGTATTCATAGCGATCCAAGTGATCCGGTGTGATATTGGTTAGAATAGCTATGTCGGCTTTGAACTGCATCATACCATCCAACTGGAAGCTGCTCAGTTCTAAAACAAACCAATCGGGCTGCTCACCAATCAACTGTCTCGCAAAACTCTTTCCTACGTTTCCACCCAATCCTACTTTCACTCCTGCGTTCTGCAAAATGTGGTAGGTGAGTAAAGTCGTTGTGGTTTTTCCGTTTGATCCTGTGATACAAATGGTCTTTGCCTTGTTGTATGGAAATGCAAATTCCATTTCTGACACTACAGGAATTCCCTTTGCCTTAAGCGATTGAACAATGGCAACTTTTTCGGGAATTCCAGGACTCTTGACAACAATGTCAGCATTCAATATCAATGCTTCTGTATGCTGACCTTGCTCGTAAGCAATGCCATTGGCTTCCATCTCCGCCACGTACTCCTGCTTGATCATTCCCTTATCAGAAACAAAAACGTCAAAGCCATGATGCAAGCCCAACAGTGCAGTGCCTGTTCCGCTTTCACCTCCACCCAATATGACCAAACGCTTTTTCATTATCTGGTCTTTAAAGTGATGATGGTAACTACAGCCAAAATGATTCCTACGATCCAAAAGCGTGATACGATTTTGGCCTCATGCATTCCCTTCTTTTGAAAATGGTGATGCAAAGGAGACATCAAGAAAATTCTTCTTCCCTCTCCGTACTTTTTCTTGGTGTACTTGAAGTAAGCAACCTGAATAATCACGGATAAGTTTTCAATTAAAAAGATTCCGCACAAAACTGGTATCAGAAGTTCTTTTCTGATGGCAATAGAAAACGTAGCAATGATTCCACCCAAGGCCAAACTACCCGTATCGCCCATGAAAACCTGAGCTGGATAAGAGTTGTACCACAGGAATCCAACACATGATCCCACAAATGCAGCAATGAAAATGGTCAATTCGCCACTGCGCGGGATGTACATGATATTTAAATAATCTGCGAAAATGTAGTTACCAGATACGTATGCCAAGATGGCTAACGTCACCCCGATAATGGCGCTTGAACCTGCTGCCAATCCATCAATACCGTCTGTAATATTGGCGCCATTGGATACCGCTGTAACGATCAATATCACAACCAAAGTGAACACAATCCAAAGCGACCAAGCATTGCGCCATGAAGCAGGCAACAACCAACTGTAATCAAACTCATTGTCTTTGATAAAAGGAATGGTTGTTTTGATGTTCTTGTTCTCTTCCCAATTGGCTACAGCGCTGGACTGACCAGTCTGCTCAACTGTTTCAGATGTTGTGGCTTGGTGATCCGTTCTTTCCTTGATGGTCACGGTTGGATTCCAGTACAACATGGAAGCAACGATGACACCCGCACCAATTTGACCAATGATTTTAAACTTCCCTGCCAATCCCTCTTTATCCTTTTTAAAGACTTTGATGTAATCATCCATGAAACCGATGATTCCCAACCAAACCGTTGCAATCAATAAAGTCTGGATGTAAACATTGGTCAAATCCGCAAACAACAATGTTGGAATAATGATGGACATGAGAATGATTATACCTCCCATTGTAGGTGTACCAGTTTTCTGCATTTGCCCATCCAATCCTAAATCACGAATGGTTTCTCCAACTTGCTTTCTGCGCAACCAACCAATCAAATGCTTTCCCATCACCATGGATATTACCAGAGATACAATGACCGCCGCCGCAGCTCTAAAACTCAAGTACTGAATCAATCTCGCGCCGGCAAAATCAAAATGCAAATCCAAATACTTGATGAGATGATATATCATGATTCTTGCTGTTTTAATACTTCTTGTACCAATTGAAAATCATCAAATGGGTACTTTACTCCTTTTATCTCTTGGTACTTTTCGTGACCTTTTCCCGCAATCAAAACGATATCACCAGGTTGTACTATAGAACAAGCCGCCGATATGGCTTCATCGCGATTCACCATGGTCAACACTTTTCGTTTTTCAATGGGGTCCAAACCCTGAACAATCTGCTGAATAATGTCCTTAGGATCTTCGCTTCGAGGATTGTCACTGGTTACAATTACCTTGTTTGCCTTGGCACAAGCAATCTGTCCCATTACTGGTCGCTTTGCTGCATCTCTATCACCTCCGCAACCCATTACACAGATCAATTGCTCATTGCCACTGCGAATGGTATTTATCGTATCCAAGACATTTGACAATGCATCTGGCGTATGCGCATAGTCAACAATTGCGATAATACCTGAGTGAGATCTAAAATATTGAAACCTGCCCTCTGGTGCTTTCAAGGTGCTCAAGACAGTCAAAACACTCATCTCATCCCATCCCAATTGCATGGCGATTCCATATACAGCCAAAAGATTATAAGCATTGAATTCACCAATCAATTGGGTATACACTTCATGGTGTTGAATGGTCAAAGACAATCCTGAAAGTGCATTCTCTATGATACGAGCTCGATAATTCGCCATAGACTGCAAAGCATAAGTGTAAATCTTGCCCTTGCAGTTTTGCGTCATCACTTCAGCATGACGATCATCCGCATTAATGACAGCAAAAGCCTTGCTACCCAATCCGTCAAACAACATTTTCTTAGCGTGGATGTATGCATTGAACGTACCGTGGTAATCCAAATGATCATGCGAAATATTGGTATAGGCAGCACCGCGAAACTGAAGACCTGAAGTACGTCTTTGATCCAAAGCATGTGAAGAAACCTCCATAAAAACATGAGTACATCCGGCCTCCACCATTTGTGCCAATAGCTTCTGCAACTCCACTGCATTGGGTGTTGTGTGAGTAGCGGGAACCAATTGTGTGTTGACTTTATTGACAACTGTAGACAATAAACCTGTCTTATGCCCCATGGCCATCGACAACTCATAACACAATGTAGCCACAGTCGTTTTGCCATTGGTTCCGGTTACACCAATCACAGATAACTTCTCTGATGGATTGTCGTAATAATTAGCCGCCAATAGGCCCAATGACTCAGCCGAATCACTCACCTTAACATAGGTAACTTCTGCGCTCAATACGGCAGGCAATTGCTCACACAGGATACAATTGGCTCCCTTCTCAATGGCCTTTTCAATAAATAAATGCCCATCGACAGCGCTACCCTTGATGGCGACAAAAAGGAAGAAAGGTCTAACATCTCTGGAATCCATGGTGATGCCTTCTGTGGCAATGTGCGTGCTACCCACCACTTCATCGATGCGCACTTTGTACAATATGTCTTTCAACAATTTCATTGCAATTGAAGATGTATGGTTGAACCTTTTTTTACTGCAGTACCCGGCTGAACTCCTTGACCAACCACTCTGCCTTTTCCAGTTACTTTATAATAATATCCCGCTTGATGCAGAGCTTGCAGAGCGTCCCTCATTCCCATCCCCATGCAATTGGGAACAATTCCCTCTCTTACATTCATGGCTGTCAAGGAAGCAGACTGCTCCTCTCGGGTCAAATAACTCCAATCTGATCCGTTGTCTTTTGGGATAACTGGCAAACCAAATGCAGTCATCAAGGCATGCGAATTCTTTACCATTCCGGGACGAAGACTAGGCATGATGGAAGGACCTGTCGCTACCCAATTGTTACCATGAATGTCCAAAGTGGTAGCATAAATTTTATCTGCTAATTCTCGAAATACAGGGGCCGCAACTTTAGAGGCATAATAAACGCCTCTTGGGTCTTCTATAACAACAATGCAAGAATATCTGGGCTTATCTGCAGGAAAATAACCTACAAACGAGGCTCGGTAACGATTCAGTTGATAGGTACCATTCTTCCACAACCAACTGGTCCCCGTTTTTCCTGCCACCTTATATGGTGACTGCTTAAAAGCCTCATAAGCTGTACCACCAGGCTCTCCTACACCTTCCATCATCTTTCGACATTGTTCAATTGTATGATTAGAAGCTATATTGTCTCTTAACACAACAGCGTCAACATTTGAAATTTGACCGTTGGATTGCTTTATACCTTGAACAAAAGATGGACGTACCATCTTACCTCCATTGGCAACAGCATTGTAAAAGGCCAATATCTGTATTGGGGCAAATGCCACCTCATAACCAATCGACATTTGAGTCAAACTATTGGCACTCCAATTCTTGTCTTTAACAGAAGCATAAACACTAGGTCTACCCTCTCCTTTTAGATCTATTCCGAGTGAACTTCCTAAACCAAACCCATTCAGATAATCCAAAAACTTTTGGGGCTTAGATGCAAATGACTTTCTCACTCCCAATGCCGTTCCTACATTAGAAGACTTTGCAAAAACATCCTTAATGGATATGCTTCCATACCCCCCTTTGTGACTATCATGTAGCACAACCCCGTTAAAATTGCGCTCCCCATTTCCAGTATTAACAGTATCATCAATAGAAATACTTCCCTCCTCCAATGCAGCCATCAAACTCATAAGCTTCATCGTAGATCCAGGCTCTACAGATTGACTAATGGCGTAATTCATCAATTCTGAATAGGTACTGTCTTTGGTGCGACCCAAATTGGCAATTGCTCGCACATAACCTGTTTCTACCTCCATCAATATTGCACACCCCCATTCTCCATTCAATGAGTCCAATTGTTTGCGCAACGCATGCTCAGCTACGTCTTGCAAATGCACATCTATCGTTGCAATGATATCCAAACCTGGAATGGGCTCTTGAATGAACTCATCTGTCATTGGCTTCCAAACACTTCCAGGAATCAATTCTTGCAATTGTTTCCCTGGTCGTCCAGATAAAATTGAATCATAAGACAACTCCAAACCTACATTGTCCGACTCCCTGAACAAACCAATGGTCCTTGATGCCAAACTTCCATATGGCTTCACCCGCTTTTTGGTTTCTTCAAAAACAAATCCTGTGCGATTCCGCCCCTTCTTTACATAACTCAATCGCTTAAATGCATTCAACTCTTGAAAAGTCATGTTCTTGACCAAAAGTTCATACCTTGATTTCTTGCGAATGGCGCTTTCAAGCAGACGAACAAAGTCACGCTTGGAACGTTTTGGGTCTATTTCATGCAACACAATTGCCAAAGAATCCTTGGCCTCGTCAAATGCTTTCTTGTCTTGCATTGCCTGGGTATCCCAACGCAATGCATACTCTGAGACAGTAGTCGCCAATAAACTTCCGTCAGATGACCAAATTTGACCGCGTGTTGGCTCAATTGATCTAACTTTACTTGTAAAGGAGGAGGCTAATGCATTTGCATTCTCATCCGGAATGAACTGAAGCATGGCAGCCTTGCCTATAATGGAAGCGCCCACCAATACCAAGGCCACAAAGATGACATAGGTCCACGTGCTATTTATTTTAACCGTGCTGCTCATTTCTTCTTTGTAGAATCGATGTATTCTAAAACAATGGGGGGCTTTGACAATTCCTTCAATCCAATATTTTCAATATCCTTGGCCACTTCACTTTGTCTCCTTTTGGTCTCTAATGCACTCATTTGTTCATTGTAAATGGTGCGCTGTTCATTGAGCTCTTTTTCCCGCTTGATAATCAATTTATGATAATCTTCAAATTTGTATTGTAAGGCAATATCTAGAATAAGTAAAACCGCAATAAATCCAATCAAACCAAGGTGCTTTTGCACCCACTCTCCAGTCAAAACATCTCCGCCAAAAACAGCAGCTACAAAACCCTTCTTGGGCTTCCCATCTGATGGATTACTGACTGGAGTGTTCGTCTCGATATGTTCTGAATGCTGACTCATGCCAATTTTTCTGCAATACGCATTTTGGCGCTTCTAGCGCGCGAATTCTCATTTATTTCCTCTGCTGAAGGCAGAATAGGCTTCGCATTCAAAGGCTTGAATGGCCGGATAATATTTCCAAAAAAATCCTTCTCCAATTGATCCTCCACATTTCCACTTCTAAAGAATGATTTCACCATTCTATCTTCCAAGCTGTGGTAGGATATGACAACAACACGTCCACCTACTTCGACATAATCTTTCAATTGAGAAAGAAATGTTTCTAGCACTTCCATTTCCTGATTAACCTCTATGCGCAAGGCCTGAAAAACCTGCGCTAAATACTGATGATGGAACTTCCAATCTTCGTCACCGATTAAAACATGAATTAACTCATGCGTCGTGCGAATGGGACGGGCATTGACCATTTTGTGCGCCGCTACATGGGGGCGATCAACCTCTCCATAAACGCGCAAAATCCTGATCAAATCTTCAACCTGATAACTATTAACTACAATGCTTGCATTCAATTCAGCATGCTGATTCATGCGCATGTCCAATGGCGCATCAAAACGAAAACTAAAACCACGATCAGCAGTATCAAACTGATGACTGCTAACGCCTAAATCTGCTAAAATCCCGTTGACTTTTTTTACACCGTTAAAACGCAACCAATTCTTGGCATCGCGAAAATTCTCTTTGATCAAAGTAAAATGAGGACTTTGCGGAGCATTGGCCCAAGCATCGCTGTCTTGATCAAAAGAATACAACTTACCCGTTGTTATATGTGACAAAATCTCTTTGGTATGACCAGCAGCACCCATTGTGACATCGACATAAATCCCTGCCGGATCAATTTGTAAGGCTTCGATACTTTCTTGGAGCAAAACAGCCCGATGGTAAGACGACTGATTCATCTCGCTCGTTTCCATTATTATTGGTTTTGAGCGTTACGTTCAATATCCTTTCTTACATCTTCTGCCAATGAACCAAAATCAAAATCCTCATCCAAAATCACTTCATCATGATTTTTGGAACTCCACAACTCCATCTTCTCTCCTAGCCCTGTGATGACACACTCGTTGTTTTCATCGATATCGATTTCAGCATACTCCAACAAGGCAGAAGGCAACAAAAGCCTTCCATTGGAATCCAATTCAATCAGGGTAGCACCCTTCATGAATTTGCGCTGAAACAACTGGTGTTTTTGATTGTAACGGCTCAAACGAGACATTTCTTCATTGACCTTATCCCATTCAGGTTTTGGATAAATCACCAAGCACTTGGAAAAGATGTCGCGATTCACCACCAAACCATGATGCACATGATGCTCCAATTGCTTGCGCAACTTCCCAGGAAAGAGCAATCGCCCTTTGGGATCTAGTTTACAATGATGTTCGCCGAGCAGGTTAAGCATGTGTGGTAATGTGTTGGGTACGAAATTAAAACAAATTTCCCACTTTTTACCACTACCTTACCTTTTTTCGACACTTTTTAATAAAGCGTAACCGTAATACCCAGTAGCGAAAAACACAAAAAGCCTTGATTTATAAGGCTTTTTAACGAAAAATAAGAGGAAAAAACAGCGGTGGTAAAAAGTGGGAATGTTAACAACTTTAGGTGAAGAACTTCTGAAATGAAGTAACCCCTAATGCAAAGGGCGTCTTTTTATCACGCCTCCCTTAGTGTCCTTAATGGGGTGTTGAATGATAAAAACATTGGGATCAACACTCTCAACCAATGCAATTAAACTAGAAACCTCTAAACGGGTAATGGCACAAAAAATAATTCTTTTATTCTCATAGCTAGGAGACACATCTCTAAAACCAAATTCTCCTTTATAAATGGTCATTCCTCCCCGCAATTGCTTTCGTTGATGTAGTAGTCGTGGAAAAGACCGTAGAA
>CAZNVU010000021.1:18596-27310 GCA_964576575.1 uncultured Chryseobacterium sp. | reverse complement strand
ATTTCCAACCACTCAACTCACCAATCCTTGGGCGTTGGTGGTGAGCGAATGGCTCTCTTGGTAAACCACCGTTCCATTGGCTGTGCCATCATGGATCATGAATGTTAAGTTCACTGCACTGCTGGCCATCACACTTCCATCCGCATTGCGCATTACTGCTTGGTAGGGGATGCCTTGAGGGGATTGGGAATGAAGAGCAAGAGCGGGAAACAGAGCGAGAAACAGAGCGAGGGCGAGAAACTGAATGGGAATGTGAATGTGTTTTTTCATGGTCTTGGTTTATAGCTCAAATATAGATTAAAAGCGGAAAAAAAAATGGAAAGAGGGAAATGGGAAGAGGAAAGAGATTTTCACATTGAGCCCCGTAGGGGCGGGATATTAATAGGGAGGAACATCAATCATCCTCCGCCCGCGCCAGGGATGGGAGCGGCATCCTTTTGGGAAATGGAGAAGGTTCGAAGCATGCTTCGAACCGACAGAATGAACCAAAAGATAAAGCGGACAGCCCGGTGACCGGTGGCGGAGCAAAGCGAAGCTAGCGGGCAGGCGCCAGAATCAAAGAGATGTAGGGGCGAATTGAGATTCGCCCAGATGGAATAAAAGGATGTCAGAGCGAATTGACATTCGCCCGGATGGAATAAAAGGATGCCCGAGAGAATTGACATTCGCCCCAAATGGATGAACAGGATTGATTTAGTTTGGCTGTTTTTTTGTAAACCTTTTAGGACGGGACACACCTATTCCAGCGCTAATATCACACGACTTACTTGCGTCTTCAATTCTGGCAGGTCATTTTTAATTATCTCCCAAACTATAGTTGTATCTACACCAAAATACTCATGAACAAATACATTGCGCATACCCACAATTTGTGCCCATTGAATTTCCGAAAACTTTAATTTGGTTTCTTCAGATACATGATTACTGGCCTCCCCAATAATTTCCATCTGTTTGATGCATGCAAAACGCATCATTGAACTAGACATAAAATCATCAAAATCCTTTTCCAAGAGATATGATTCTACCTCACCAATTGCTTCCAAAATGTGTTGCAATCGTATTTTGTCGCCCAATTTACCGCGCATAAATCAATTGCTTTTCACGCTCTACAATTAATTTGATGTGAGGAGAAATTCCTTTGGATGAAACCAAATCAACCTTTCGATGAAGCATTTTCTCCAAATCAATTTTCATTTGGATAAATTTCATCCCTATGGTTTCTGAATAATCCAAATCCACGAGTATATCGATATCACTATTGCCATCTGCCTCCATTCGGGAATATGAGCCAAAAAGATAAGCCTTTAAAACAGGACATGTTTTAAAATAGGAGTGGATGGCCTTTAATCCTTCTTGAGTCAATTGCATAAATCAAAAATACAAATTAAATCCCTTCCCAAACACCACAACACGAACCCCTACTCTGCCTTCCTACTGTCCCTTCTCTGCTTGACATTGTGCATGCGGATGTTGAGCATCTCAACACTCAAGCTGAAGGCCAAGGCAATGTAAGCATAGGTCTTGATGTCCACACCGTGTGGCAAATGCAAGATATGCGCATCTTCCAAGGCTTCTAAGAAGAGAATCAATCCAATGACCACCAAGAAGGCCAAAGCCAACATTTTCAACGTGGGATACTTCTCGATGAACTCACTCACATAAGGTGCAAACAACAACATCACTACCATCGCTACTACGACAGCCATCACCATGATGGGCACGTTGTTGGATAAGCCAACCGCTGTGATGATGCTATCAAAGGAAAATACAATGTCAATTAAAGTAATCTGCAAGATGGCTTGTACCCAAGTCAATTGGCGAGAATTGGGTTTCTCCTCATGGTCTGCCTCCTTAAACTTGTGGTAAATTTCATTGGTGGTCTTGACCAACAAAAACACCCCTCCGCCAAACAATATCAATCCCCTACCGGTAATTCCAAACTCACCTATGTGAAACAAAGGTGTAACCATGTGAGCGATGAAAGAAATCATGGAAAGCAACATAATTCGAACCATCAAAGCCAAAGCAAGACCAAAAAATCTGGCACGCGCTGCATCTTTTTTATTGGGTATCTGCCCACAAATAATGGCAATGAAAATGATGTTGTCGATTCCCAACACAATCTCCATTAAAATCAATGTAAACAGGTCGATGATTCCAGCGACGCTTTGAAATGGAGCAATAAAATCTGATACTGACATAGGGAACAAATATAAGTCGGAATGCCCTACTCTTCACCGCGCATTTGCTGCAACCAGTCATCAAAAGATTGTTGATCCCAATGGCGCGACTCAAAGAAAGATACGGTTTCGTTAGGGCTCCATTGTCCTGAACCCAAGACAAAGTTCTTGTGCCGTTCTTTGGCCTCATGGAGCGACCAACCATTTGGATATTGTTCTGAAAAAAGTGAACCGAAAGCGGCTTCATCATGCCCATAAATCAACTTCCAAAATCGCACATCATTGGCAGAGGTTAATTCTCTCGATTCATCCTTTGCCATCACACCATCGGCTTGTGAACATTGCTCCAAGATATCCCATCGATCCAAAATAACCTTTGTATTGAAAGACAACTCCTTCACCCTTTGGATCCAAAGGTTCAAATAGTCATTGGGAATCAAATAACTCGCATCTATTCTGAATCCTGTTACACCAAGTTCTATCCAATATTGGGCGGTTGACACAAAGTATTCCAACACCTCTGGATGATGGTGATTCAGCTGCACTACATCTGCCCAATTGGTTCCTTTGGGATGATGAAACTGCCCTTGTAAATTTTGTGAATAGTATTCTGTTTTTTCTTTTGACCATGCATGATCCCAAGCGGTATGGTTCATCACCCAGTCCATCCAGACGGTCATCCCATTTTCCTCAACCGCATTGCGCAAGGCATTCCAATCTTCCATCGTGCCCCAAGCTTCATCCAATGCGTCAAAATTTGCGATGCAATAGGGAGATCCAACCGCCCTATCCTTTCCCTTCTTGAAAAAAGGCATGAGATAAATGACATCCACTCCTATGGATTGTAATGATGGTAAAATACGAATCAACTGTTGGCATTGATGGGATTTTCCCAATGCGCAAGGATTGACTTCTAAGACAACCATGACTACTTGAACTTCTGCGCGTATTCTTTGGCGAAATAAGTCAAAATAATATCAGCACCGGCGCGACTGATGCTCAACAACATCTCATGCATCATTCGGTCATTGTCCAACCATCCCTGCTGCGCTGCAGCCTTCACCATCGCATACTCTCCGCTAACATTGTATGCCGCTACCGGAACATCCGAATGGTCTTTGATTTCGCGAATGATGTCCAAATACAACGTAGCCGGTTTCACCATCACCATATCGGCACCTTCATTAAGATCCAGAGACAATTCACGCAATGCCTCCAAACGATTGGCAGGGTCCATTTGATAGGTCTTCTTATCTCCACTGCGCGGAGCTGAATCCAACGCCTCTCTAAACGGTCCATAACATGCACTGGCATACTTGGCGGTGTAGGACATGATGGACACTTTTTCATATCCTGCTTGGTCCAGAGCATCCCGAATAAATCCTACTCTCCCATCCATCATATCAGAAGGACCGACAATGTCTATTCCTGCTTGCGCTTGCGCAACAGAC
This sequence comes from uncultured Chryseobacterium sp., assembly GCA_964576575.1. Taxonomy (GTDB): domain Bacteria; phylum Bacteroidota; class Bacteroidia; order Flavobacteriales_D; family Sanyastnellaceae; genus CAMCTV01. The sequence continues at coordinate 23,679 of CAZNVU010000021.1, read as the reverse complement.
ATATTGGCCAAAATGGGCAGGGTCTCGTCATTTACTATTTCACCTTCTATTACCAAACCATCATGACCATCCGAACTGTAGGGATCCATGGCAACATCACTCATTAAAGCCACTTGTGGAAAGTGCTGTTTGATCTTAGCAATCAAATGAAGGTAGAAGTTATCATCAGAAAAACTCTTGGTTGCCAACTTGTCTTTCTGGCTTTCGGGGAAAACAGGAAACAATACAAAAGCATTTATTCCCAATTGCACACACTCTTCAATTTCCTTCAAAACCTCATCAGCCGACCAACGGTAAATACCCGGCATTGAGGCAATGGGGATTTTTGGCGCGTTGCCTTCAAAGACAAACAATGGATAGATAAATGAAGAAAGGGAAACTGATGTTTCCCTTACCATGGAGCGGATAGCCTCCGACTTCCTATTTCTTCTTGGACGAATCATCATTGAATTTCAGATTCAATTTGAGAACGCAAATCATTAAAGGAGCTCTGCGCTTCTTTGATGGCCTTCAAAATATCCAAATCTTTGGCTTCTGGACCAAATGGATTTTCAACGCCATTCTTTTGCTCTTCTTCCGTTGGCAACAACTTGCTGTTGATTTTCCAATCTTCCAACTTGCTCTTGGCACTCTCTATCAATTCTTTTTTGGACATCAACGAAACAAACTCTTTGTACTTGATGGTATCCTTAGCCATGGTGCTATCTTCAGACATGACAGCAATGGTCTTTTCAACATTAGCAGCCTCAACATTTAAGACAGAATCCAAATCTGATTTTTGTTTTAAAAGACCATTTTGAATGTTGCGTGCTTCCTTCATCATTTCACTTTCTGATGCTGCGCAAGCCATGAACAATACTGCCAAAAGCCAAACGGCCAATCCACGATAATTTTTCATTTTATTTCCTTTTTTTGTTTTCATTTTTCGGTACTGGATCATAACCATGTCCTCCCCAAGGGTGGCAACTTCCAATTCTTTTTATCCCCATCCAAGAACCTTTGATCCATCCCCACTCTTGCAATGCCTCAATTGTGTAGTGACTGCATGTGGGCTGATATCGGCAATTGGGTCCCAACAATGGTGATAAATATTGTTGGTACAATCGAATGAGGAAGACAAAGAACTTGGTCATTGTTTCGGGTCAAATATAAATCACCGATGATTGAGGGGTTTCTTAAATTTTCTTTTTTTGTTTTTCTTGTTCACTTTTCTAAAACCATCCTCCAAGAAATCATTCAACTTATTGCCTTGAATGGTTTTTACAGCGGTAAGATCTTGGATGTGTCCAACGTCAATCTTTCCCTTGCTCAAATACTGGAGGTCTTTTAATACAACATCATCTGTTACCGTATTGCGGTTCCAATTCAATGCATTTTGCTTCATCAAATTGGCGATGGCTTGGGAGAATTGTTTCTTCTCTTCTCCTTCCTCCAATGCACTGCACTTGGCAATCATCTTTTCTGCATAGCGACCATAATGGCCAAACTTCACATCGCCTTGGGGATATGGAATGGGGTCTGGTTTCACCACCAACTCTTCTCTTGCAGGCATAGGATATGGGCTATCAACATCCAATTTGAAATCGGACATGATCATCAAATGCACCCACAACTTGTGCTGAAAATCTTCCATGTCGCGTAAGTATGGGAATAATTGCCCCATGACGGACAATATCGCCTTGCAGCATTGGTTGCGTTGCTCGCGGTCCTCCAATGTCATGGCATACTCTACCATTTTTTGGATGTTGCGACCATACTCCGGAATTTTTAAATCCTTTCTTAAACTGTTGATCTCCAAAATATGCGGCTTCAACGCCTCTCCTGGTTCACGAAATGAACTCGATGCTCTCATGTGTATTCTTGATTAATTAGCCATCAATCGATGATCGTTAGCTTGGCGAATTTAAGCAGTAATTGCTTTTGTCCTTCAGATGGGAAGAAAATGGTTGCCTTAGCATCGGCACCTTCCCCCTCCACCTTGAGCACTTTCCCTTTTCCAAACTTTTCGTGACTCACTGTCATGCCCGATTCCAATTGCAAAATGGGGCCTGCCGGTTTGGATTGTGCCGCATCTACTTTCTTGAAGTTCCCCGTGGGTATAGCGTCCTTTTTAACGGGTGGTGTAAAGTTCACCGGAATGTTCGGTGTATCACTGAGCATTCGGGGTTCGCGCTCTCCCACTCGACCTGAGTTGAATCCTTGTCGCTCTTTTCCGAAATCAATTTTGGGTCGACTGAACTCTGAAGGTTTATTCATGGAAACGCCTTTCTTATCAATGAAATTGTCATCAATTTCATCAATGAAACGAGATGGCTCTCCGTATGTCAGCTGCCCCCAACGGTAACGCGTAGTAGCATAACTGATGGTCACTTTTTTCTCAGCCCTCGTCAATGCCACATAGAACAAGCGACGCTCTTCTTCCAGCTCTTCTCTTGAATTCAATGCCATCATGGACGGGAATAAATTTTCTTCTAATCCAACAATGTAGACATAAGGAAACTCCAAACCCTTGGCAGCGTGGATGGTCATCAAACTGACTTTCTCTTTCTCTGCTGAATCTTCATTGTCCGCATCGGTCAATAATGCCACATCAATCAAAAACTCAGAAAGGGTATTCACCTTGTGCGGATTAGCGGGATCTATTTTGTCCGAAAATTCTTTGATACCATTCAACAACTCTTGGATGTTCTCATAGCGAGCCACACCCTCTGGGGTTTTATCATTGTACAATTCTTTGAGCAATCCACTGCTGCTGGCAATGTTATAGGCTACTTCATAAGCTGGCGCGGTCTCCAAACCAACTGCAAAACTGCGAATCATGGTTGTAAACTCTGACAACTTCAGTGCTGTGCCGCTGTTCACGCCAATCTGCTGCGGTGTCAAGATAACCTCCCACATACTGGTGTTGCGCTCAGCAGAAATGACCTGGACTTTTTCCAAAGTGGTTTTTCCAATTCCACGTGCCGGATAATTGATGGTACGCTTCAAAGCTTCCTCATCCTTGTGATTGGCCACCAAACGGAAGTAACCAATCAAATCCTTGATCTCTTGGCGTTGGTAGAAACTAGTGCCCCCGTATAACTTGTAGGGAATATTCAGCTTGCGCAATGATTCCTCGAATGAGCGGCTTTGCGCATTGGTACGGTAAAGGATAACGAAACCGTTGTAATCAATGCCCTCCTCTTTTTTGGTGGCAAAGATGTGATTGGCAACATAGGCACCTTCCTCATTGTCAGAAACGGCCTTGTATAAACCAATCATTGAACCTTGGTCATTGGAAGTCCAAACGTTCTTTTTGATTTGGTCTTTGTTCTTGGCGATAATTCCATTGGCGGCGTTGACGATGGTCTGCGTACTGCGGTAATTCTGCTCCAATTTGTACATCTTGTAATCCGGATAATCACGACGGAAGTTCAAAATGTTTTGAATATTGGCTCCGCGAAAAGAATAGATACTCTGCGCGTCATCACCCACGACACATACGTTCTCATGCATTTTCCCCAACTGCTTCACAATAAGGTATTGCGAGAAGTTGGTATCCTGATACTCATCCACCAGGATGTAATGAAATTTATGCTGGTACTTCAACAACAAATCGGGATTGTCGCGAAAAAGGATATTTGTCTTAAATAACAAATCATCAAAGTCCATAGCACTGGCGTTAAACAACTTATTGTTGTAACGCTCATAGATTTCAACCATCCGTGATTTACCGCTCATGTGATCTTCATTGATGAGATCGATGTTGTTGCGGTAATCTTCTGGGCCAATCAAGTTGTTCTTGCAAGAGGAGATGCGGTGAAGCACATTGCTGGGTTTATAAATCTTATCATCCAAACCCAATTCCTTCAGCACATCCTTGATCATGCTCTTGGCATCATTGGTATCGTAAATGGTAAAATTGCGGGAATAATTAATGCGCTCCGCTTCATTGCGCAGGATGCGCGCAAAGACGGAGTGAAAAGTACCCATCCAAATATTTCGGGCATCTGCCTCACCAACCAATGCAGCGATACGGTGCTTCATTTCAGCCGCCGCCTTGTTGGTGAAGGTCAAAGCTAAAATCTGAAAAGGATCTACCCCATTCTGAATCAAATGAGCAATGCGATAGGCCAACACGCGGGTTTTACCGGAGCCGGCTCCAGCAATCACCATCAATGGACCTTTGATATGGGTAACGGCAGCCCTTTGGGCGTCGTTGAGTTCGTTCAAGAAAGACATTCCTACAAAATTAGCTTTGTCCTTCCCGTACATTCAAAAAAGTTTTCCAATGTTGATATTTTTTCAATCATAAAAAGAAACACCCCCAGCCACTGGTACTCAAACCGAAAACAAGTGACCAAAGCCGGGAGTGTTCTCTAACGCTGCTTTTGAAAGCGCCCTGCGCTGCACCTCAATTGATGCCGCGGATGCGCGACTTGGGAACAATGTATTCTCCATTGCCCGGATCCTGAATCATCTGGTAAAATTCTTGACACAGATAATTCAAGGATCGATTAAACGTCCTAGTCTCCAAATAACTTTCCCTAACTTCCATGGCCAATCGTTTGGTGACGTCCCAAGCATAATGGTTATACCCATCTGGACGAGAGAAGGTATCTATGTACCTTTTTACTTCTGATAAGTTATTCATATCGCAACAATGTTTTGTTTAACGATACAAACTAACTTTACCGCATTGTAAAGGATTTACAAGGCAAAAAAAAATTGAAAAAAAATAATTTACCCCCTTGGCTCAAGAAATTAGGATGGGCTTCCTTTTGGTTCTTTGTGATCAAAGGCACCATCTCCACCCTGCTTATCCTCTGGGCCGGTTCGCAGTTTTTTTCCTGCTAGTTACTCCATCATGAGTGATTGCAATGCGCGCAACTCACTCACTTTGTTGTTGTCTTTTAAAGCAATGGCCTGGTTGATCAACAAGTTGATCATTCGCCCCACCCATTCTTCTTTGGTGCAATTGTGAAAGAATCGCTCATCCAATGGATATTGCTTTTCGTGCAGCAAATCAATGATGTCTTCCCTGGACAATATAGAACCATTTTGATGCGGATGCACATAAAACAAGGTCTCGATATCGCCTTCC
>CAZNVU010000021.1:0-18586 GCA_964576575.1 uncultured Chryseobacterium sp. | reverse complement strand
AAATCATCCTCCTGATAGGCTAAAATACAATCCCCCGGAACATTGATGGCGCGCATGTTAATCTCCAAACTCTCCGCCAACCATGAGTACAACGCGCCAACAATGAGTGGCTCTCCTCTGCGGGTATTCAGTAGCTCTCCCAATGTATTGTGCCCTTGACTGACATGCGTGACACCTTCCAATGCATATACTTTAAAAAGAATCGTATTGAAAACATTAACAGCCTCAATCGCAGTTAAAAAATCATTCAACTCCAACCAAATGTCCTGCCTTATCTTCAACACCTGCGCTTTCAATTCCTGTTCTTTCACTGAAGGATGATTCACGCGATTCAAAATCAACAAAGCTTCCAATAGATCTTGCTCAGGACTTTCTTTCCATTCGCGCAATCGTTTGTAAACTGCTTTGTGATTCAATTCCAATATGAGCGACTCAATGCGCTTATTGAACAACGGACCATACACATTGTACTCCCAATAATGCTCGAGCTGAGGAATCAATGCTTCACCGTATCTGGTGAGCTCCGTCCGCACTTGTGCAAATATCTCTTCGTCTGGATCTTCTATCAGCTGTATCAATGCACTTACTTCTCCCTGCATAATGCTCGTTTTGGTCATTCAAAACTAACGGGAAGAAGGTGGGAGATTTTTACGAAAATGATTTGTTATTCACACCAATTTTTTAAAAGGCAGCGATGGCCTTTTGTATCAAGCTTTCAACAGCCTGCTCTGGTGTTTCAGTAAATTCCTGTGTTGCTCTATTTGCCAGCAGAACGCAACAAGTGAGCGCTTGGTGCCCTAACATACTCGCCAATGCATACAGGCCCGACGATTCCATTTCTATATTGGTTATCCGCATCCCATCCCATTCAAATCTCTGCATGTGCGTCCAATCTTCGTTCTTGGAATGTAAACGAACCGACCTACCCTGAGGTCCATAAAAACCGTTGGCCGTGTAGGTAATGCCTTGGATATCAAAAATGGGATAACGTTGCAACAATTCTTCGCTCGATTGAGCAACGTAAGTGGTATCAAATGTCAAAACCCTTTCTTTCAACGCTGTCAGCAACTTCTTTTCTTTGGCTTCCATCTCAGCCTCATAGCTCAAAGGAACGCCATCGTGCGCAAATGAAAATCGCGCAGCAACGATGGTATGTATCGGTATTTCAGGAAGTATGGTTCCCGAGGTGCCCAGACGCAAAAAGCGCAGGGTGCGTAACTTTTCTCTTATCTGTCGGGTATTGGGATCCACGTTTACCGCGCCATCCAATTCATTGATTAGAATGTCAATATTGTCTACGCCTATCCCCGAGGAAACCACCGTAAGCGGTTTTCCTTTCAGTAGACCTGTATGCAAAACATACTCCCTGCGGTGCAGTTGTACTTGAATACAATCAAAATAACATGATATCTTAGGTACACGCTCAGGATCACCAACAATCCAAATGTCATCGGCTATCTGGTCTCCAGTCACCGCCAAGTGATAAACGGAACTGTCGGAATTGAGTATTAAATGGGTATTCGGAATGACTTCCGACGCAGAACGAAGTCTACTGGCCTTCATTAGCTGTTCAACATCACTGGCATCACCAACATCAAGATGTCCTCACTCTCATCCACCAACTCCAAAGGACGCATAATACCGGCGCGATTGGGTGCGCTCATTTCCATGGTAACATTGTCGCAATCCAAGTTGCTCAACATCTCGGCCAAGAAACGGCTATTGAAACCTATCTCCATGTCATCGCCCACGTAGGTGCACGTCAAACGTTCATTGGCCTCATTGCTGTAATCCAAATCCTCTGCAGAAATATGCAACTCGCTTCCTCCCATTTTCAAACGAACCTGGTGTGTAGTCTTATTGGCAAAGATGCTCACACGACGGATGGACTGCAATAAGTCAGCACGATCAATGGTCAACTTAAAAGGATTCTCCTTTGGAATAACCGCTTCATAATTGGGGTATTTGCCTTCAATCAAACGGCACATCAAGGATACATTATCAAAAGTAAATTGCGCATTGTTGTCAGAGTATGCCACGCTAACATCAGATTTTACACTGCCCAAAATACCCTTCATCAAATTCAAAGGTTTTCTTGGAACAATAAAAGTAGCTGCATCCCCACCCGCATCGGTACGGGTATAACGAACCAACTTATGGGCATCCGTGGCTACAAAGCGAGTCTCATTCTCATGCACCTCAAAATAAACACCGCTCATCACAGGGCGCATGTCATCGTTACCGGCAGCAAACAAAGTCTTGTTAATGGCGCGTGACATAACATCACCAGGAACTTTGAACGACTTGTCGCTGTCCATGGCTGGTGCCTTGGGGAAATCATCACCATTAACACCGGTCAATTTGTACTTACCGAAATCAGAAGAGATCTCGATGCCATACGTTTTTGAATCGATGGTGAAATTCAAAGGATGCTCTGGAATCGACTTAAGAATATCCATCAACAGTTTGGCAGGAACGCATAATACGCCTTCACCTTTGGTGTCGATACCATCCAAGGTTACGGTAATAGCGGTTTCCAAATCGGATGCACTAACGGTCAATGTTTGAGGACGAATTTCAAAAAGAAAATTGTCCAAAATGGGCAAAGAGTTGTTGCTGTTTAACACACCACCCAACAATTGCAAAGACTTGTGCAAGATCGAACTGTTAACTATAATATTCATGTCGTTTGTATTCTAGATTGGAGCAAATATAAGATGGGATAAAAGTAAACCCTCAAACCAAAGGATAGTTTATCAACAATCAAAGATGGAATGGCTCAACGTGGGTATGCACGGCGTAAACCTGCGTTACATTGCTCTTGATGGCATCATTGACCTCATGCGCCAAGGCATGTCCTTCCTCTACAGTCAGATTTCCATCCACTTGAATGGTGATGTCTACAAACCACTCAAATCCGGTCTTGCGAACAAAACAAGACTCGACTTTGCGCACCCCATGTACCATTTTGGCACATTCCACAACGGCATTGACTTGTTCTTGGGGCAATGCCCTGTCCATGAGTTCTGACAAGGATTGAAAAAATATTTTACCTCCATTCCAAGCGATAAACATAGAGGCCAACATCGCAGCCCAGTCATCAGCGGTTTCATAACCTGGACCTCCGACAAGGGCAATGACGATTCCAACAAAAGCAGCCAAAGAAGTAAAGGCATCTGCCCTGTGGTGCTGTGCCTCCGCCTGCACCGCTTGACTATCGATGTCCATTCCCGTGCGGTTCACCATTCTAAAGGCCAATTCTTTTCCGCCCACGATGGCCGCCAACACCAACAAGGTCCACCATTCGGGTGCTTCGTGTGGTGTTTGAACATAATGTATGCTTTGGTACAAAATCAATGCAGCAGCGGCAAAGAGCATGATGCTCACCACACCAGCCGCCATGGGTTCAGCTTTCCCATGTCCGTAGGGATGATCTTCATCGGGCGGCTTAGCAGCAGTGCGCAAACCAATCCATACCAAGATAGACGACAGAACATCACTTCCACTTTCAATGGCATCGGCCACCAAAGCATAGCTATGACCCAACAGTCCTGCAACCAGTTTTAGTACAGCCAAAAAAAGATTGAGTGCAATGCCTTTTTTTACAGCTTGAATCCCTTCAAAAGCGGGATGCGCTGCATCAATGCTCTTCTGACTCATTCGAATCTTCACTACCCTCTTCCGCCCCAGCGGGTGGCGTCTGATACAACTCAGGATGACTCAATTTCCCGCCTTCATGCGCCGCAATCGACATGGTCACCAAAACCCCCATCAAACCAATCATGGCAATGAATGGAAAAGCTTTGATTTGAATTTGTTTTTTTCTTTCGATAAAAAATACGACGATGGCCAACACCGCAACACCGAGGGCGCTGAAGTGTGCTACTTCTGCCAGTTCTTCATGCTCATGAATAGCCTTGTGGCTCATGCCCCATTGTTCCATTACCTCTTCGGCTTCCTCACCTGTGGCCATAGCCGCAAAGCTCAACAGCCCCATCACGACCATGATGACCATGGCCAAGTTTTTAAGAATTGCAGTGGGTTTGAAAAAATTCACCACCCAAAGGATCAATGCAAACAATGCCAAGAACATGGGCATGTGATTGAAAAGAAAATGAAGTTGTACGCCGTTCATGAGGCGAAGATAGTTCAGAGAAGTGGGAAAATGGAAAGAGTAAAATAAACCGTGAACTGGAAAGCGGAAAATGAGAATAAACATTCAACTCCATGTGCGGTTATCACGTGATGTTTCAAACTGAATCTAATCTTAAAAATCAAAATACTGATGAGTCGATCCCTACCCCAGATACTTATCCAAAATCAGCTTCAATCTATCTTTGGCAATGGGCTTAGCGATAAAATCATCCATTCCAGCAGCTAGACATTTCTCCTTTTCACCAGTGATAGCATGCGCCGTGCAAGCAACAATCGGTGTTGTAATTTGATACACCTTACGCAACTGCTCTGACGTTTCCCTACCATCCATGCCCGCCATTTGAATATCCATTAATATCAAACTAGGAGATTGTTTAGCCACACTTTCCAAAGCTTCTTTGCCACTCCTCGCCTCTATGATCAAAGCCTCAGGTCTTAATTGATGAACTAGGGCTTTTAGCAATATCAAATTCAACTCATTGTCTTCAACAATCAAAATAGATAGTTTTTCAGGCTGCAATTCGACACTTCTCTTAGTAACTTCATTACTCACCTCAATCTCAGGTCGCCATGCTTTATTTGACAATTGCGCTATCCCGCTGAAAAAATCGCTTGGCAATAAGGGCAATAATAGCGTGTGCAAACGACTCAACTGTGACAATGTCTCATGAAATACAACATCCTCACGAGAATGACAAATCAACACTGGCAATTGAGACACCACGCCGAGTTCTGATGTCCGCAACTGCTGGACAAAAGACAACCCAAATCCTTCACTGTCATCATCATTGACCACCAACAAAGACTCCTCTTTTCTGGCCATAGCGGCCATCATCCATTCCTCTTTGGTTGAGTATGCATTGACCTCCAAACCGTTCCAACCTCCGTATCTCTTAACTTGATCAGCAAAGCTCTGATTGCGTGTCAGTACATCTACCAATCTGGGATTTCCCTCTGAGGAGAACTCGGTCGCAACACGTTTCCCCAATTCTTTACATTCCAATTCAAATGAAAAGACACTTCCCTTTCCTAACTCAGATTCTAGGGTTATTTTGCTACCCATCATCTCCAACAAATTGTTCGAGATCACCAATCCCAAGCCAGAACCGCCGTACTTTTTTGTTGTTGATGTATCGGCCTGTCCAAAAGCCGTAAATAAAAACTGCTTCTGATCTTCAGCAATACCTATTCCGGTATCTGCAATTTCTATTTTCAAAGCTACATTTCCGTCAAGCTCTCCTGTCTTAACCACACGCAATACCACTTTGCCCTCATGGGTAAACTTAACGGCATTACTCAGCAAGTTAACCACTACTTGCCTCAGGCGCACGGGGTCTGCTTCGATATCCAAAAGCAAAGCCTTATCAAAATCAAATTCTAAAGAAATTTTCTTTTGAATCGCGCTCTGCCTCACCAGTGCTACTGCATTTTCCAATAGTTTCAGTAGATCCACTTTCTCTTTCACCAGCTTCATCTTTCCTGCCTCAATTTTGGAAAAGTCCAAAATCTGATTAATCAATTCCATGAGCGTCAAAGCAGAGTCGTTGAGATGCCTAACATATTGATCTTGCACACCATCCAACTTTGTACTTTTCAACAACTCTCCAAATCCAATAACACCATTCAATGGCGTTCTCAACTCATGAGACATATTCGCCAAAAACTCAGACTTAGCTTTGTTTGCTGTATTGGCCATCGTTGTCTTTAATACCAACTCTCTGTTCTGCAAATTCCTACGCACCACAGAACCAATATTATCAGCCAATATGCGCAACAAATGACGAGAATCATCTGTCCATTCAACAAATTGATCTACCGCATCAAATCCAATAAAACCATACAAAACTTCACTCTCGCGAACGGGTATACTCAACAGAGATTTGATACCCTGGGGTTCCAAAATTTCTCTCTCTGGCGCCCAAAGCGCGGGCAAACGTTCTAAATCATCTATATATATCTCACCCCCAGTTAGCATGGTTTGAATCCAATTGGGAAAAATCTCACATGGTAAATCCTGTAAATACTCAATCTGAGAATCAACACCTTCTTTGCACCACTCATTGGTATTGGAAGCTGTCAGTTTTGACTCGGAGAACTCAAAATAGTAAGCTCTATCAACACCAGAAAACGAACCAATCTTGGAAAGAACAGAATCTAATCGCTCTGAAAAATTCTCTTCATTGGACTGAATGATTAGAGATGTACATTCCACTAACAGTGAATTGAAGGCTCTGTAAAATTCTGTACTTTCCATTTGCATTATAAAGCTATGTATTAATCAAAGATAGAATAAACGAGCTGAACTTTTTGTTTAGGGGAATGCAATCCTTTGGGCGAATATCAAAGCGCCCCTAATTGATCCCTTGGATGAACTGATCAAACAAATATCTTGAATCATGTGGACCGGCGCTTGCCTCTGGGTGGTACTGAACACTGAAAACGTTCTTGTTCTTCAATGCAATTCCTGCGATGGTATCATCATTCAAATGGATATGGGTAACTTCTATATTGTCCTGAGAGGCTATACTTTCCTTCGAAATAACGAAACCGTGATTTTGACTGGTTATCTCTGACTTTCCTGTCTTCAAATTTTTGATAGGATGATTGATTCCGCGGTGTCCATTGAACATTTTCACGGTCTTCAACCCTTGGCTCAATCCGATGATCTGATGTCCCAAACAGATACCAAATCCCGGTATGCCTGAATCTATTAATTCTTTCACCAATTGAATGCTGGATGGCATCGCAGATGGATCACCAGGACCATTGCTGTACATGATACCACTGGGTTTCCAATCCAAGACCTCTTGTGCTGTTGTATGCATCGGAAACACTTTACAGCATGCACCGCGCTCTGTCAAACAACGCACTATGTTTTTCTTGATTCCGAAATCAATAACAGCAACTCTCACCGAGCTATTTTCATCACCTTCAAAAAAGGGTTCTTTGCAACAAACCTCTTGAGACAATGACAAGCCATCCATCGATGGAACCTGCGCCAATTGCGCTTTCAAATCTTCGATACTCTTGCTTTCATCTGAACTGATGATGCAATTCATTGCACCTACTTTTCTGATATGGCGAACCAAAGCGCGGGTATCGATATCTGAAATTCCTACAACTTTATCGCGAACCAAATAATCTTGCAAGGTCCCAATGGGTCCAATGCGACTGGCTACATCTGAAAACTTCTTGATGATAATACCAGAAACTTTGCAGGTTTCGCTTTCAATCTCATCAACATGCACACCGTAATTGCCAATGTGAGCAGTTGCCATCACCAAGACTTGGCCAAAATAGGAAGGGTCTGTAAATACTTCCTGATACCCAGTCATGGCTGTATTGAAAGCGATTTCTCCCGTTGTGACTCCAACGTATCCACAAGATTTTCCTTGAAAAACAGTGCCGTCAGCAAGAACTAAGACGGCGGGTTGACTAATGCGGTTCATTAGACTGCGAAGTTAAAACATTTCATCTCCTTGGAAAAACGAAAGATTTGAACAAACCATTACCGAATACCTTTTTGAGATTGGACGTTAAGCATGGCTTTATCATTCTATTTTCGTCCAAAATCTGTACAATGAATCAAGACGATCAAGAGAGACATCTGGCTCCTGTAAAAGAAATAACGGTTGTGGACAGTCGCATCAAGCCTGCTATACTGCCGCCTCATAAGGATTCCAGACTCGACTCGCAATTGTTGAAACATCACCCCCTGTCCAGTGAAGGCATGACTTTCCGCGACATGACCGATGTCGAATCCAAGAAAAAAAGCTTACACGCGATTATTGACCAATTGGACGTGAGTCACAACTTGCGCTATCAGAAGACCCCAGAGGACACTTATTGCAACGTATATTCATTTGACTATTGTCATTTTTCTAAAGTATATTTACCAACGGTTTGGTGGACGGAGGACTCATTGAAAAGAGTTTTGAACGGTGAAGAAGTAAAGCCCATCATGTACGATACCGTAGGACACATCTATTCCAATGCCCTTCATGACTGGCTGTTAACGTGGGGTGTTAGTTTTGGATGGCAACGGATGACCAGCTTCGACGAGGCTCAACGCAAAGTCAACGAGGAAGGAGGCGTAGGAATTATCTGCGCCAAGCGTGTCACTTTTGGATTGTCCGGACATATCGTACCAATAGTACCTGAAACAAAACAAAAGCAAGCTTACCGCGAAAACGGTGTAGTTGTCTATCCGCTTCAATCACAAGCCGGAAAAGTAAACTACAATTATTTTGCTAAAAAGAGAAAGGATTGGTGGAATAATGAGCGCTACCAACGATATGTGGTGTACTATCATCCATGATGACACCACCCCTTACAAAGACCATTTAACAAGACAATAAGACATGACAAATAACCCGATTAATAAATACTTCTGGGGCATTGGGTTAGAAAATGAAACCTATTTTCAAATGGAGGAATGGCTCATTGTTGATGGCCAATTCATCCGCGAGAAAATGGGTCGTGAACGATACAGCATCAATTATTTGAATTGCTATAAAGAGGGGACGTTGGCTTCTCTGTTGGACGCGGCATTTGATCCAGAAAAAAAATACCGTGTGAGCAGAATGATCAATAGTCATTCTTTGGATAAAATGGACGTGCACTTTGAGCACAAAACATTGCTTTCCAAAACTCCTAACCTGGAAAATCCAGATTACGCTGGGAAATCTATTTTAGAAACATTCCTAGAGCAGCAGCCTCATGCCATTCAAAGTTTATTGACACAAAAGAACAACCCCAATGGCCCAATCATCTTTGATGGTGACACCATTGAGTTTGTTACCAAATATTTTGAAAACCGCACAGTTCAGGATACTGTGCGCGAATTGCAGGCCACCAAAAAGGTTTTCTTAGATAAATTGAATGAGTCCAAGGTTATTCCTGGTCATTTGCACTTTACCGATTACAACGTTGGCATCAACATGTTCATGACCAATCAAAAAAATCTTGTCTTATTTAACAACGGTACTTTTCATTTCCATTTCACACTGCCTACTCTGACTTCTGACAGTAGAATTGTAGATTATGCCAAATTTGATCAAATACACGGCAATGCCATTTATTTGTTACAATGGTTTGAACCTTTGTTCATCTGCACTTTGGGCAGTCCTGATATCATGGGCGTAATCAGCCAAAAACATGGACTGAAGGATCAATTCGCCTGTGGTTCTATGCGCAATGCTATGTCCCGTTACACGGGAGTTGGGACCTACCATCAAAGCATGGCCAAAGGAAAAATCCTAACCTACCCCGTTGATGATTTCCGCAAGCTTTTGAAATTTACCAAGGAAGATAATATTTGGTGGAGAGATCAAATTGAAAACGCGCTTTCCTACGAATTATTGACTGACCTCGGCCTAGACTTCAACCGTGAAAAACTCTACCAAAGCGGATTTGAGTTCAGAAGTTTTGATGAATTCCCTGCTAGCCACCTTTCCGCTGTATTGCATGCCATCGTGCTCATCAGCGAACATGCACTGCAATTTGATGCCGTCCCCTGGTGTACGGATAACATCACCTGGAACAATATCGTTTTTCGTGCGTTAAAAGATGGTCACCAAACCACCATCTCAGTTGAGGAACAACGAGAGTTATTGGAAATTTTCCGTTTGAATCATTTGACATCAAAAACAATTGAAGAACAAAAGTTGGATGCGTTTTTCTTTGCTATTCTTGAGGACTTGCATCACCAGTACCAAGACCAAAACCAAATCATGGATTCTCTTTTGGGACATCGTGCAGAAGCCGCACCGCATTGGGATAATTTCAACCGATATCAAGTGGAGCAGCACTTGGCGCAGCTAAGACATATTGAAAGTTAGTTTCTCCTTTTCTTTGATTCCCAATTTTAGTTAACCATAACAATGTTTTTTTTGCTCTTTAATAATTTTCCAAAAAAAACAATGAAACCAAAATTGCTTGGAATTTTTCTACTAGTCCTCGTTACGGGCTTAACATCTTGTTCTATTGTAAGACCTCATCAAATCGGTGTAAAGACAACGTTTGGAAAGATGAGTGAGAAAATCAAAACACCAGGACCCGTTTTCTTCAATCCATTTATAACAAAGCTTATCAAGGTCAATGTCAGAACCATGAACCTAACGATAAAGGAAAACCTTCCTTCCAAAGAGGGTTTGACTATATTCTCCGAAAGTTCAATTCTATACCATATCAATGCCAATGACGTTCCTCGGATTATTCAAGAAACCGGACTCGACTTTGAAGAAAACCTCATTCTTCCAGTCTTTAGATCTGCCGCATCTGATGTTTGCTCTAGATACTACGCCAAGGATATGCACAGTGCTAAGAGAAGTGAAATCGAAACCGAAATCAGAAACAGACTTTCTGAGGTTTGCGAGAAAAAAGGTTTTGTTATTGAAGCTGTTTTACTAAAGAGTATTACACTACCTGCTGGTTTAACCAAATCCATTGAAACCAAACTCGAAGCAGAACAAGAAGCATTGAGAATGGAATTTGTTTTGGATAGACAAAAGAAAGAAGTTGAGAGACAAATCATAGAAGCCGATGGGGTTAAAAAGACAAATGTTATTCAAGCAGAAGCCAAAGCCGAAACCATGCGAATTGAATCTGAGGGAAGAGCAAAAAGCATCGAGATTGAAGCCAAGGCCAATAAAAGTGCTAATGAGATGTTGACAGCTAGCATTACCGGCAACATTTTAAAGTTGAAAGAGATTGAAGCTTTTATTAAACTTTCCACCTCACCCAATACTAAAACCATCATGACCGATGGCAATGGGTCCCTACTTAATTTACTAGAAGACAAATAAGAAGTTGAAGATGCAGCCAAATGATTCATTTCATTTGAGGCAGTTCAATTATTTGTATTGATCATCGATCGATTTTCCATTTGTGTATAAAATACACTTTTGATTATCTTGCACACATGGAAATGAAAAAATTGGGATTCTGGGATATCTGGAACATGAGTTTTGGATTCTTGGGCATTCAAATGGGCTTTGCCCTTCAGAACGGAAACGCTTCTCGTATTTTGCAGGAGTACGGTGCCGATGTTCATGAACTTTCATGGTTTTGGTTGGTTGCTCCATTAACAGGAATGATTGTTCAGCCCATAATTGGTTACTACAGTGATCGTTCTTGGAATCGTTTGGGCCGACGCAAACCCTATTTCCTTGCAGGTACACTGATTTGTTGTTTAGCACTGATTCTATTGCCCAATAGCGGCGCTTGGTTCACGGCTAAATCAGCACTGATGATTGGCGCTGGGGTATTGATGCTCATGGATGCCAGCATCAACGTAGCCATGGAACCTTTTAGGGCATTGGTTGCCGATAATCTTCCTGATCATCAAAGAACCTACGGCTTCACCATACAGACTTTTTTAATCGGTATCGGCGCAGTTGTTGGTTCTTGGTTGCCCTGGATGTTGACCAATTGGTTTGACGTTTCCAATGAGGGCGCTAATGGAGGTGTGGGCGACAACATCATTTATTCTTTCTATATTGGGGCTTTGGTTTTTATCACAACCATATTAATCACCATTTGGAAAACACGTGAGTATCCTCCGCAAGAATATGAAGCCATTCATGGCAAAATGGAAGAAGAGAAATTGGGATTTGGACAAATCATTAAGGACTTTGTCAATATGCCATCCACGATGCGTCAATTGGGGCTGGTGCAATTTTTCACCTGGTTCGCGCTTTTCACTATGTGGGTATTCACCACGCCTGCTTTGGTAGAACACGTCTTTCAAATTCCAGTAGATGCCGATGGCCATCCCTTGGGTGCTGCTGCAGAGCAAGCGGCCAAAGATGCTGGAGACTGGGTAGGCATTTTGTTTGGTATTTACAACGGCGTTAGTGCTATCTATGCTTTGATGCTTCCTAGTATTGCCGCAAAATTGGGTCGCAAGGGAACACACGCCTTCTCACTTTTGGCAGGCGGTGTTGGTTTGATCAGCATCTTTTTCATTCACGATAAAAACATGCTCATTGTTCCCATGATTGGAATAGGGATGGCATGGGCATCCATCTTGGCCATGCCTTATGCCATTCTCGCAGGTTCCATTCCGGCCGGAAAAATGGGCGTTTACATGGGTATTTTCAACTTCTTCATTACCCTACCCCAAATTGTCAATGGTATTTTTGGCGGACCAATGGTGAAATATCTTTTTGAAGGGCACGCCATTTACGCCATTGTATTGGGAGGAATCTTTATGCTTTGTGCCGCTTTGGTTGTGGTATTTGTGAAAGAGCAAAACAATATTCGCATCAAACATTAATTGATTCTATCTTTGCGCCCGCATGCCGCAAAGAGTTTCTGCACAACTGCCAACTGCATTTGGGGAGTTTACCCTAATCAGTTTTCCCAATGGAGATGACTTCCATCCCCATGTTGTTTTATTGAACAACAAATGGAAAACGACACCCACCATTCGCATTCATTCAGAGTGTCTCACCGGTGATGCCTTGGGTTCCTTGCGTTGCGATTGTGGACATCAATTGCATCATGCGCAGCAATACATTCAAGAGCACGGAGGAGCGATATTGTATCTGAGACAGGAAGGTCGTGGCATTGGACTCAATGAGAAGATCAAAGCTTATGCCTTGCAAGATCAAGGGCATGATACCGTCTCAGCCAACATCGCTTTGGGGCATCCTGCGGATGCGCGTGATTATAATTTGGTCAAAGAAATTCTAACCGAATTGCAATTGACCACCTTTAACATCATCACCAATAATCCAGCAAAAATTGAAGCATTAAAATCTATGGGGTTTCAAATTGAAAACGTGATTGCTTCGCCCAGCAACCGCAATCCACACAATGCGCATTATCTGGACGTAAAACGCGATCAGATGGGCCACCAGATTGGTTGATCAAAAAGGATCTACGGGAACTGGCGGAGGAACATTGTACTCCTCATATTCATCTTTCTTATCTACGGGTTCTGAAATTCTCCAACCAATGGAAAATTGCAGAACAAATTGCTGCGCGTTAACAGAAGCTCTGGACATAGCAGTTGCTCCCGATATTGGGTCGGCTGGTAAATCATACAAGGTATAAGCCATGGATTGGACCTGCATACCAGCTCCAAGCTCAAAGAAAAAATTAGGACTTCTATACCCCATGCCCACATTGCCCATTGCACGTGAAGAAGCGTCTTCGTATGGACGGGTTTGGTACATCCCTCCGAAGCGGGCTCTGAAATTTTCATTCAATCTAAATTCCATTCCTGTTTTTAATATGGTTGATAAATAACCCATATTTCTAACAGATGCATTCTCTGTTCCGTACGCATAATCACCTGCATCATAAGGATCTATTCGCCCCTTGCTGAAATTCACGGTCTCCACATCCAATGTCCAAATTCCTTTGTCTTTAATGTTAACAGCAGAATTGAATTGAAAACGCTGCGGAGTATTGATGAGGTATTCAATTTCATTGATGGGCGAAGTGGCATCAATATCAATATTGGTAAATGAAGTAACCATCGAAGTTGAGAATTGGTCCCGCACTAAATAGTTGGATCGGCTGTGAAAAGCAGCTCCCAGTCGCAGCCAAGGGAATAACTCCGGCACATAAATCAAACCCAAACGCAACTGAAAAGCTGAGGCGTTGATGTCCAAATTTTGGTCATAGATCATGCTCTTCATATCGTTTCCTTGATCCGGATATTCTTCCTGATGACTCATTTCTTGGACGAAACTCATGTTGCGCAGGGCAACTGTTCCACCGATAAAAAGTTGATCGCGAAAGTTGGCTGAAAAAGTGTAATTCAAATCCCACTTTTTTCCTACTTCAGAGATGCTTCGCTTTTGAATGACATTGGCACTTGCTCCTCCGTAATTGGCATAAAATTCATCCACTGTACCTGGTAATGTATCAATCCCGTAGGTGTACCAAGCCAAACCTGCGTCAAATGGATAATAAGACATCAATGAATCACCTTGAATTCCATTTACGCCTATGGCCATTGCATCCAACAAACTTTTACCCTTGGTTTCAAAATCAATAGCAATATCTCGCTTGTAAAAATCAACATTGCCAAATGAAAATGCTCCATTTAGATAACGCCAATCACGTGACTTGGTAGCGTAATTCCGGACGTAAGTGAAATGGTCCACAGGAAGTTGGACATTACCCGTAGTTTGCTTCTGCCCCTCCCAATTTCCTGTGTTAAAATCAAGCATCAGTCGAGCGCCCAAGTCCATCACGCCCGAACGATAAACTGCTATTCCCGCGGGATTGGAAAATGCCGCACTAGGATCCGCACCCACAGCGCCAAAAGCACCGCCCATTCCAAATGAACGAGCTGAAACAAATGGATGATCATCAATCAAACGAAAGACATCCAAAGAAGATTGCCCATGAAGACGTTGTATAAAAAAACAACCGAAAATCAGAATTAAAAAAGATACACTTCTCATGGACGCTTGGGAGAAGTGCTACTTGGTCTCGAAGTTGGAGCAGCACTGCGCGCTGGTGAGGTAGATGGTGCTGGGCGGCTTCCACTGCCCGACGAATTACTTGGGTTTGAAACACGTCCTGCTCCTCTCGATGATGGCTGAACTCCCCCACTATTTATGTCGCTGACTACAACCTTTCCTACTTGCTCCAACACTCGACCTGCACGTTGTAAATTCTCTTGCCTTCTTTCCAATTTATCTGCATTACTTCTTGCATTGCCCCCAACAGCTTGTCTTGAAACATTCTCTAAGGCTTCCACCATCAAGTTCTTTCTGGGCTGAATATTGTTCGGCGACATTGACTTGGGTTTTCTGTTGATTTGACCAAATGTGCTTCCCATACCGGATGTACCATTGGATCTTGGCAAAGATGTTGTAGGGTTACTTTCCAATACAGTCCAACCATAATTATTGTTGTAAGGATTGTTCCATGCACCTGTAAATCCATTAAAACCGTAACCCCAAGGGTTATTTCCAAAACCATTTCCACCAAATGCAAATGGTGAAAACCCACCATAAGGTGAGTAGACCATACCAGGATAATTGGAATAATAACCAGGGTATGTTCCAAAACTATTAAATCCTCCTCCGTTCCAATAATGAGGAGTATAACTTCCATAAGGGTTGATGCCAATCGCGCTATTCAATCCCCATCCTAAAAAAGTTTGATTATTCTGATATCCCAAACGCCATCCCATGATTGGATCCCACATGGGCACCATACTTCCCATGCTGTTGTATTCATCTTCACTATTCAATCCAGGAGCGTAAGAGTTTCTTCTAGGACTATCCGAGCGATAATAATCTTCGCCATTCTCACTCTTTAATTCTAGAGCGGAAAGATCTTGAGGTTCCCCAAAATGCTCACCGGGCTGCCAATAAGCTTCGTCAAACTCGTAAGTAGCGGATTGAGTTGCTGGTTGTATTGAAATACAAGATGAAAATCCAATCACCAAAACCAACAAAGCCAAACAATGTATTTTTTTCATGGGGATAATTGATTTAATCTTATTAGCAAGATGGTTGAAAAACTAAAACCTTGTGTCGGTGTTTCTACACATCTTTTGCGTCAAACAAAAGTAATGAAAAATATCATGTACTTTTGAAGGCAATAATTTGAAAGAAGGTTAAAAAAATGGCGGAGAAACTTACCCCCCGGTCACAGGATTATTCCAAATGGTACAATGAATTGGTCGTGATGGCCGATCTAGCACAACACAGTGAAGTAAAAGGATGCATGGTCATCAAACCATACGGTTATGCCATATGGGAAAAAATGAAAGAAGCTTTGGATAAGAAGTTCAAAGATACTGGGCACCAAAACGCCTATTTCCCGTTGCTTATTCCCAAGTCTTATTTGAGCAAAGAGGCCGCACACGTTGAGGGATTTGCTAAAGAGTGCGCAGTGGTTACCCATTACCGATTGAAAACCGAAGACGGAGTTGTTGTTGTTGACCCAAAAGCCAAATTGGATGAAGAGTTAATCATCCGTCCAACAAGTGAAACCATCATTTGGAATACCTATCGCGGATGGATTCAAAGTTATCGTGACCTTCCTATTTTAATCAACCAATGGGCCAATGTAGTCCGATGGGAAATGCGCACACGCCTTTTTCTTAGAACAGCTGAATTCCTCTGGCAAGAAGGACACACAGCGCATTCAACCGCACAAGAAGCGATTGAAGAAACAGAAAAAATGTTGGACGTATATGCTGAGTTTGCCGAAAATTGGATGGCGATGCCCGTAATCAAAGGACGTAAAACAGCCAACGAAAGATTTGCTGGAGCGGTGGACACCATGTGCATTGAGGCTTTGATGCAAGACGGAAAAGCGCTGCAGGCAGGCACATCACATTTCTTGGGGCAAAATTTTGCCAAAGCTTTTGATGTGAAATTTGTGAACAAAGAAGGAGTGCAAGATTTTGTTTGGGCCACTTCATGGGGTGTATCCACCCGTTTGATGGGTGCTTTAATCATGACGCACAGTGATGACAAAGGATTAAGGCTGCCTCCAAGACTTGCTCCAATTCATGTCGTTGTAGTTCCGATTTACAAAGGTGTTGAACAAATTGCAGGAATCTATGATCAGATGAAACCGACCATTGATGCTTTAAAATCTAAAGGCTATACAGTAAAATTTGACGATGATGACACCAAGCGCAGTGGATGGAAATTTGCTGAATATGAATTGAAAGGTGTACCAGTTAGGATTGCCGTTGGACAACGCGATTTGGAGAACGGAACCATAGAGGTAGCCAGAAGAGACAATGGTGAAAAAATGTCGATTTCGATAGACGGCGCTGCAGATCAAATCCATGATTTGTTGGAAAACATCCAAGCCACAATGCTTTCAGAATGTCGCACTTTCAGGGATAACAACATCACTGAGGTCAATTCCTACGAGGAATTCAAAACGGTCCTGGAAAACAAGGGTGGATTCATCGCTGCACATTGGGATGGCACTCCAGAAACAGAAGAGAAAATTAAAACAGAGACCAAGGCAACTATTCGATGCATTCCATTGGATCAAAAAGAAGAACAAGGAAAATGCATGGTAACTGGTCAACCCAGCACAGGCCGTGTCCTTTTTGCAATAGCCTACTAATTCAAATCCACATGAATACACAAGAAACCATCCTTCAGTTGATCAAAGAAAAAAGCGTTTTAAAGCAAGACGTATATCAATTGACAACAGATACCTTCAAAGAATTAAAAAAGGCGTTGCAAGAAAGTATAGAAGAAATCAAATCAAAATTTGGAAATGCCGACCAACGCGTTGAATTTTATTACAAAAACAAAGGGGATCTTCAAGCTGAAATCAAAGTAGCAGGTGATGTCTTGGTTTTTCAAATGCACACCAATGTGTTTCAGTTTGATAAAACCCATCCGCTTTGGAAAAGCAGTTATTTTCAGAATGACGAATCCAATAGCTACGTAGGAGTCATTAACATTTACAATTTCCTTTCAGACTCTTTCAAATACAACAGAGAGCAGGATCTGGGTTATTTGATCGGTCGTATTTTCATCAATAAAGAAAAACATTTCATGGTACAGGGCAAGCGTCAATTGGGTTTTCTATACCAAGACATGATCAACGCTACGATGGATTATACGGTTTTGAAAAGCATTGTTGACAGCAGCATTTTGTATACATTGAACTTTGATTTATTCATTCCACCCTACGAAACCATCCAACAATTAACCGTTGATGACATCCAAAACATGAATCATGGAATAAGCGCTGCAACGGGAAAAAGACTGGGCTTTCAATTTGGCATAGAAAACAACTCGCATTAATAAGACCACACCTTAAAACTGGGATCTTCCCAATCTATTTGATCAATAAGCATATCTACAATATGCTTATTTTTTTGCCATTCAAAAATCCAAAAATCCCAACGTTCTGCCAGTTGATTCTTGGGAGTTACACACAAGGCCCAGCGTTGCATGAACTGTAATGTTTCCTCCTCCTTTCTCTTTCGCGCACGTTGAATCTTTCTTTCCAACTGTTCTACCATTTGAATACTCTTGACGCAATCCCCTTTGGCTGCGCTGAGCAAAGTAGCATCTTCTGATTCTATCCTTTCATAATGCAAGTTATAAGCTGAAAGAATTGAACTTTTCAACTCGCTCAAAGGCCCGGCAGAACCATATTTGATCTTCAAATCCAATTCAAAACATGTTTTTGGATAAAGTGTTTGATCTTTGTTCCACCCCAACGACTCCCATTTTCTGCACCATTTCTCAGGCACCACTACCCCCCTCTCTCTTAAAATAAACAGGGGTTGAGGAATATTGAGATCAGCGAAAAATGGGGCAACTTGATTCCAGTACTTTTGCTCGGATGGGCCACCAATGTAGGCCAAATTGGGTAAGATAGATTCTTGATAAAAAATACGTAAAGCTACATTGGGACTAAAAGATGCGAAGTCATTTTTAGCCAGCAGGGTTTGTGCCTCAATTTCATT
>CAZNVU010000020.1:0-28224 GCA_964576575.1 uncultured Chryseobacterium sp. | reverse complement strand
AATATGACGAGCAAACTTTGCGCTATGCCCAACAGATGATGGATACATTGGCAACCGTCCCTGCCACGGCGGAGTCTTTTAATTATCCCTTTAATCAATGGCGATTTTGCCGAATAACGTCTCCTGATGGTCGTTTGCGTATCATCAATTGGAACGCTCCTTTGCAAAATGGTGATCATGTTTATTTCGGCGTAGTTTGGATTTGGAATGATGAAGAAAAAACGTTTTACACTGTGGTTTTAAAAGACAACATGCGTGATTTGGATAAATTTGAGACCCGCTATTTGGATGCGCAATCTTGGCCAGCTGCGCTCTATTATGAGATCATTCCGCACTACAAGGGTAAAGGAAACAAACGTTGTGACACTTATACGTTAATGGGCTGGGATGGACGAGACAATTTGACTAATGCCAAGATTTTAGATGTAGTCAAGATAACGGCTAAGGATAATGTTCGCTTTGGAGAAGGATTATTTGAGACTGGAACCGGTATGAAGAAACGGTTGATGTTTCAGTACGCGGATGAGGTCAGTGCATCGTTCAAATATTACCCCAAGAAGAAGTGCATTGTCATGGATCATTTGTCTCCCAAGTCTTCCATGATGGAGGGAATCTTTGCCGATTACGGACCGGATGGCACATACGATTTGTATCAATGGGAAAAAGGCAAATGGAAGTTGTACTCCAACATTGACATTAGCCTTTTCTCCTCCAGTGATACCAAGATGTATAAGCCGCCGGTGAGGCAGCGGAATTTTTAGATAAATCCGCGCATTATTGAACCACCAGAATCATTGAACTGTTATTTTGTTTCTCTGAAACCTACATATTTCTCCTGTACTGTCCGCCCACCTCAAACATGCTCTGGGTCAGTTGTCCCAAAGAACAATACTTGGTGGCTCGCATCAATACTTCAAACAAGTTTTCATTTTGAATGGCTGCATGTCGAATTTGTTGCAAGCTCTCCGTCATCTTTTCCGGACTCATTTGGTGCAATTGCTCCAACATCTGAATCTGGTATTCTTTCTCCTCACTTGTCGCGCGGATGATCTCTCCTGGCACCACGGTGGGCGACCCCTTGGAACTCAAGAAGGTATTGACCCCAATAATGGGATACTCTCCGGTATGTTTCAACATTTCATAATGCATGGATTCTTCCTGTATCTTGCTGCGCTGGTACATGGTTTCCATGGCTCCCAGTACTCCGCCACGCTCCGTGATGCGGTCAAACTCACTCAATACGGCTTCTTCTACCAAATCTGTCAACTCCTCAATGATGAATGAACCTTGCAATGGGTTTTCATTCTTGGCCAATCCCAACTCGCGGTTGATGATCAACTGAATGGCCATGGCACGGCGCACGCTTTCCTCTGTTGGAGTTGTGATGGCCTCATCATAAGCATTGGTGTGCAAACTGTTGCAGTTGTCATATATCGCATATAGGGCTTGCAACGTGGTGCGAATGTCGTTGAAGTCAATTTCCTGCGCGTGCAATGAACGTCCACTGGTCTGAATGTGGTATTTCAACATTTGAGCGCGGGCATTGGCTCCGTATTTTTTGCTCAACGCCTTGGCCCATATGCGGCGCGCTACGCGACCAATCACTGCATATTCGGGGTCGATTCCATTGCTAAAGAAGAAACTCAAATTGGGGCCAAAGGCATTGATGTCCATGCCCCTGCTCAAGTAATATTCAACGTAAGTGAATCCATTGGCCAAAGTGAAAGCCAACTGGGTGATGGGGTTAGCACCCGCTTCTGCAATGTGGTAACCACTGATGGACACCGAGTAGAAGTTGCGCACTTGTTGGTCGATGAAATACTGTTGCACATCTCCCATCAAGCGCAATGCAAATTCTGTAGAGAAAATACAAGTGTTTTGCGCTTGGTCTTCTTTAAGGATATCGGCTTGCACCGTCCCGCGAACAGCACTTAAGGTCTCCCCTTTTATTTTGTTATAAACATCAATTTCTAAAACCTCATCTCCGGTGATGCCGAGTAACATCAAACCCAATCCATCATTGCCTTCAGGCAATTCGCCTTGGTAGGTAGGGCGCTTCAATCCTCGGTCGTCCCATTTGGCTTTGAGCTTTTGTTCAACCAGGGATTCTAATCCATTGGCTTTGATGTATTTCTCACATTGTTGATCGATAGCGGCATTCATGAAGAAACCCAACAACATGGGCGCTGGGCCATTGATGGTCATAGACACACTGGTCTTAGCATCGGCCAAATCAAATCCACTGTACAATTTCTTGGCGTCGTCCAAGCAGCAAATACTCACTCCTGAGTTACCCACTTTGCCATAAATATCTGGACGGTAACCGGGGTCGTTGCCATATAAGGTAACACTGTCAAAGGCTGTAGACAAGCGCTTTGCAGGCATGCCCAAACTGACGTAATGGAAGCGGCGATTGGTTCTCTCCGGTCCGCCTTCTCCAGCAAACATGCGAGTAGGATCTTCGCCTTCGCGCTTGAATGGGTAGATTCCTGCTGTATAAGGATATTCGCCTGGAACATTTTCTTGCAAACTCCAACGCAAGATATCCCCCCAACTGCGGTACTTGGGTGTGCTGACTTTGGGGATGCGTGAGTTGGAAAGTGATCGGGTTGAGGCTGCTACTTTGATGTCCTTGCCGCGCACAGAGAAGGTGTATTCATCTTGTGCGTAAGTGGCCTTTTTGTTTTCCCATTCTTGGATGATTTGCCAATTGTGTGGATCCAAGTCGAGTTTGATTCGATCAAAAGATGCTTGCAAATGTTTTTTCAATTCATCATCTTCAACCGCAGACATTGCTGTATGCAAGCCATACAATTTTTCAATGACGTTGCATTGGTCATTCACCCACTTGTCATAACCGCGGTTGTTCTCAGATATTTCACTGAGGTAACGTGTGCGGTGCGGTGGTATGATGAATATTTTTTCGCTCATCTCATCGGTAATTTGGAAAGACGATTGGAGCGGAGCTCCTGTCTTTTCAACCACTTTATCGATGATCATTTTGTACAAACGATTCGTTCCAGGGTCATTAAATTGTGAGGCAATGGTCCCAATAACCGGTAATTTTTCATCGTCCTTATCCCACAACTGGTGGTTGCGTTTGAATTGTTTCCGTACATCGCGGATAGCATCCAAAGCACCACGTTTGTCAAATTTGTTGATGGCCACCACATCGGCAAAATCAAGCATATCAATTTTTTCCAACTGGGTAGCTGCACCAAACTCAGGTGTCATGATGTACAACGCAAGATCACTGTGATCCATGATCTCGGTATCAGATTGACCGATTCCCGAGGTTTCTAGGATGATGAGATCAAACTGTGCGGCTTTCAGAACATCCACAGCTTCAGCCACATGCTTGGACAAGGCCAAGTTGCTTTGGCGCGTGGCCAAAGAGCGCATGTACACGTGAGGATGCTTGATGCTGTTCATGCGGATGCGGTCGCCCAGCAAGGCGCCGCCCGTTTTCTTTTTGGAAGGATCTACAGAGATGATACCAATGTGTTTCTCCGGAAAGTCAATGATGAAGCGGCGAACCAATTCATCCACCATAGATGATTTTCCAGCTCCACCTGTGCCTGTGATGCCCAAAACGGGAATCTTTGAGGCAATGGCTGCAGCTTTGATTTCTTCAAAAAGTGATTTGTTTTCTTCAGGGAAATTTTCAGCGGCAGAGATAACTTGGGCCAACTGAACAGGGTTTTTGTCTTTTAAATCAACAGCTTTTACCTGGACATTATTGCCTGTTGGGAAGTCCGATTTTGAAACCAAATCATTGATCATACCCTGCAAGCCCATTGAACGACCATCGTCTGGATGATATAAGCGGGTAATGCCGTATGCGTGTAATTCTTTGATTTCTTCAGGTAGAATGGTTCCACCGCCACCACCAAAAATTTTGATGTGACCGGCTCCTTTTTCTTGAAGGAGATCAAACATGTACTTGAAATATTCAGTATGACCGCCTTGGTAGCTGGTCATAGCAATTGCTTGCACATCTTCTTGAATGGCACAATTGACCACTTCCTCAACGGAACGGTCATGGCCCAAATGAATCACTTCACATCCTGTGGTTTGGATGATGCGGCGCATGATGTTGATGGCCGCGTCATGCCCGTCGAACAACGACGCAGCAGTTACCACTCTCACTTTATTTTTGGGTTGATAGACAAGATTTTCCATTGCGGCAAAAGTACGAAAAAGCCCTGTTTATTGGCCTTTTTGACCAGGATTTCCATGCTTCCAAAAGGGCTGCTGTTGGCAATAATTGTGAACTTGAATGAATTGAAGCTCAAAATAATGCATTTTATTGTTGTTTTGTCCGTAAAAAAGATATAATTTTGAGCTTTAATACAATAAGGCTCAATTATGGGAAGGGAAAGATTGCCGATTAGAAATGAAATAGCGACTTTGCTCAAGCGTCATCCGCAGATTTCTTCTGCAGAATTGCACCGGTTGATGGAGACACCGGTGGCCTATGCCACGGTGAAAAGGACCTTGAATGTCATGATGGTGGAGGAAGAGGTGGCCAAGTATGGGAATGGTCGCGGGACATTGTATGCTTTGAATCCGGTTTTCACTTTGCGCGGTGAGGTTGATGTCGAGGAGTATTTTCAACAGGAAGATTTGGAGCGGGAGATTATTCCTTCCTTTAATTTTAATTTGTTGGACACCATTGCAGAGCAGGGGAGTATTTTTACTTCTAAGGAGTTGGTATTGCTTCACCGTACTTCTGGAAAATTCAAACAGAACATTCAGCAATTGCATCAATCAGAATTCAAAACGGAGTTTGAAAGATTGGCCATTGATTTGAGTTGGAAGTCGTCACAAATAGAGGGCAACACTTATTCCTTATTGGAAACGGAGTTGCTTTTGAAACAACAATTGACGGCATCTGGAAAGACCAAGGATGAAGCGGTGATGTTGTTGAATCACAAGTCGGCATTGGATTTTTTATTGGATCATCCCAATTTCATTGCGCCGCTTACGGTTCGTGTTTTGGAAGATGTGCACAGTATGCTCATCAAGGAGTTGGGTGTTCAGCGCAACATCAGAAACAGAAGGGTAGGTATTTCTGGGACCTTGTACAAGCCTTTGGACAATGAGCACCAAATTAGAGAGGCGCTCCAAGGGATGTGTGATTTGATCAATGCACGTCATAATGTGTGGGAAAAGGCTTTGTTGGCCTTGTTGCTGATCAGCTATATTCAGCCCTTTGATGATGGAAACAAGCGCACGGCTAGGATTGTGAGCAATGCGATATTGATGTACCACCGGGATTGTCCGTTGTCTTTTAGGACCATTGATCCGATAGCTTACAAAAAAGCGCTATTGATATTTTATGAACGCAATAACCTCAGTGCATTCAAGAGAATATTTATTGAGCAATACCAATTTGCGGTGGAGCATTATTTTTGATTATACGAATATTTTATTATTTTCTAAACTACACCATGATGAACAAAAAGATAAAAAACGAAAACATCGTTCTTGATTCTTTAAGAAACGATTTTCAAAATGCGATGGATCAGGTGTTGTCGCAACACAATGCGGTTTTAAGGGCCTGGATATTTGGCTCTTATGCCAGAGGTACACAAAATGAAAAGAGTGATTTAGATGTAATGGTAGAGCTAGACAATAGATACAAATGGTCAATGTTTGACCTCATTCAATTGTCTTTTGATTTATCCCAAAGAGTCAAAATAAAGGTTGATATTGTGGAGTTGGGTCATGTGAAAGAATTTGCCCAGGCAGCTGTGGAAAGTGAAAAAATTGAGATCTATGTCAAAAAGAAGTAGCTACAAAAATTTGTTTTTTTAGTCTTTCGGTTTTCCTACTCAACCTGATTTAGATGTGAAAAAATTAAAACTGTTTCACCAATTCTGATTTTTCAATAATCCCTTCGTGCTGGAAAAAGTGTTTTCCGCCTTTGTAAATGATTAAGGTTGGAAGGATTTCAATTTTCAATTCTTGGCTCAATGCTTTGTTTTCGTCCAAATTGATTCTGACAACTTTTACCTTACCGTTGTATTCTTTTTCAATTTCATCCAAGGTGGGTTTCATCTTTTTGCAAGGGGCGCACCAAGGGGCATAGAAGTCCACCAATACAACGGGGTTGTCTTTCAATATTTTGTCAAAATCACTTTTGCTCATTCCTGGAGTGGCTGCGTTATTGGCTCCTGCCAGGGGCAATCCGTTTTTGTTCCAAGCCATGATGCCACCTTGCAATTCAATCACCTCTTTGAATCCCGCATTGCGCATGGCTTTTGCCGCAGAGGCACTTCTACCGCCTGACAAGCAGTACACCAAAACTGGTTTGTTTTTGTCCAATGACGCCACCTGACGTCCATAGTCGCTGCCATTAAAGTCCAAATTCATCGCGCCAGCAATGTAACCACCTTGAAATTCTCCAGGTGTTCTGACGTCTACCAACTGACCATCGGTTTTGGTTTGGATGAGCGCTGCAAAAGCTTTTGCATCAACGGAAGTAGGCGCACCGCCTCCAGTTTGTTGTGCTTGACTATTGAAATTTTGGCAGGCCATCAAGGTGACCAATAGGGTAAGAATAGCTGCGATGTTTTTCATGGTGCAAAGGAATGCAAAGTATGTTTATGTTTTCAGTGATGTGGATTACACAACTACCATTCAATGCCAACGGGGCAATGATCTGATCCCATCACGTCATTGAGTATGAAGGCATCCTTGAGTTGCGCAGTCATTGTTGGACTGACCAAGAAATAATCGATTCTCCAACCCACATTCTTTGCACGTGAGTTGAAACGCGCACTCCACCAAGAGTACTTGACCTCCTCAGGATAAAAATGTCTGAATGTGTCTACAAATCCGGCATTCAGAAGATTTTCAATGCCATTTATTTCGCGTTGGGTGAAACCCGCGCTTTTGTTGTAATTGGATTTTGGGTTGGCCAAATCGATGGCTTTGTGGGCAACATTTAGATCACCGCAAAAAACGACGGGTTTCTTTTTTTCCAAATTTTTCAAGAAGTCCAATAAATCAGCGTCCCATTTTTCTCTGTAATCCAAACGGGCCAATTCACTCCCGCTGTTGGGCACATAGCAGTTCACCAATATAAAATCTTCATATTCAGCAATGATGCTGCGGCCTTCTTGGTCGTGTTCTTCTATTCCCAAACCATAGGTGACTGAAAGGGGTTTGGTCTTGGTCAATACCGCTGTACCACTGTATCCAGGGCGAACTGCAGATGAGGTATAGATGAAATATTCATCAAATGCCTGCAAGGCTTCTTCGGTCTGTTGATCATTGGCCTTGGTTTCTTGAAGACACAAAATATCCGGATTCATGGCGCGCACATCATCTACAAAAGTTTTTTTGGTGATGGCTCTGACGCCATTGACATTAAAAGAAATGAGTTTCATGCCTCAAATATAATCCTTGTCACCATCACAGTTTTCCGTTGTGGAAAAAATGAGGAGTTGTTATATTCGCAATCTACCATGACGGTCATTTCCACCATACTTCAACAAGTGCAGCAACATCCAAATGCCAGGGCAATCACCTTGGGGGCAGAAACATGGACCTATGCGCAGTTGTATCAGAAGTCAAAGGCTGTTTCATCATATTTACAAGCGCAAGGAATTAAGAACACTAATGTTGGATTGTTCACGGATAATCAATTGGAGATGTATGCAGGACTTTTGGGAATTTGGCTGTCAGGTAATGCTTACGTGCCCATCAACCATAAGTTTCCGAAAGAGCGGTTGGATAAAATTGTTCAAGAACGAAGTTTGCAGCACGTGTTGTGTCAATCGGCAAGTTCAAGTGAAGTCCGTGACTTGGTACCCGCTTTGCAACCGATTTTTTATACCGAAGAAATAACAGAACTTCAGGAAGTTGAACCTTATTCATTGGCCTATACCTTGTTTACATCGGGCAGCACAGGTGTTCCCAAAGGAATACCTATTGGACATGATCATCTCTTTGCATTGATGAAAGACATGTGGGAGCGGTATCCTTTGAGTAGTGGAAACAAAGTGCTGCAAGCTTTTGAATTGTCCTTTGATGTCTCCATAGCCTGCGTATTGTTGGCATGGACGCAGGGTGCGGAATTGGTGGTGGCTGATTTGAATGGCATCACAGCAATTAACGCATTTAAAGCCATTCATGATCATCAGGTTGATTTTGTCACCCTTCCGCCATCGGCGCTGTTTTATTTGCGCCGCTTGAAAATGCTAAAAATGACGCAGCCGTGGGTCACCAAAACTTTGTTCACCGGTGAAGCTTTGCCTTATTCAGTCGTTCAAGAGTGGTTGACTTGCGCAGTGAACAGCACGGTTGATAATGCCTATGGTCCTACAGAAGGAACGGTTTGGTCGATGATTGATGCTTTGGATGACTCTATAGAATCGCAATTGATGAATGGCCTTTGTCCCATTGGACAACCGCTCAAAACCATTGATATGCGCATCGTTGACGAAAAGGGGATTGATGTCGAGGAAGGAGAACAAGGAGAATTGTGGATTGGAGGATCTCAAATTTTTCATGGTTATTTAGGACAACCTGAGAAAACCATGGAGGTGTTGTTTCAGGATACAACAGGGATTTATTGGTACAAAACGGGAGACATTGTTTTCAAGAATGCTTTCGGTAAGGTCATGTATGTGAACCGCAAAGACAATCAGGTTCAAGTGAATGGCTATCGGGTGGAGTTGGGAGAGGTAGAGCATCATCTGCGTCAATGCGTAGGACACGATGCTGGGGTAGTTTTGGCCCAGCAGGAGAACGGTGTTACCACTCTGTTTGCCTTTGTAGAAGGAACAGCAGAAGAGCAATTAGTCCTTGCGGCCATGCGAGAGAAAGTTCCCGGTTATATGTTGCCGAGAAATGTTTTCAGCGTACCACAACTCCCGATCAATACCAGCGGAAAGATTGACAAACAAACATTAAGAAAAATTTATCTGACATGAGCAATGAAGAATTGACAGCACGCGTAGATGGTGTGTTTAGAAAAGTATTTAAGAACGAAGGTATTTCCGTTCAACGCGAAACAACTGCCAAGGATATTGCAGGTTGGGATTCGATCACACATTTGGACATCATCTCTGGAATGGAAGAAGAGTTTAACGTTGAGATCACTGGATTTGAAGTGATGAACATGAGCAATGTCGGTGACTTGTATGATTTGTTGACCCAGAAGTTGGCAGAGTAAGGTGGTTTTTCAATCCTGGTCATACGTTTGTTTTTTACTGATCACCATTCTGGTGGTTCGTTTGACCTCAGCCTCTTGGAGGTGGTTACCTCTTTTAATGGCCAGTTTGTTTTTTTATTCGTTGACCCATTGGGGTGCATTTGTTATTCTCTTGTTTTCTATTTTGTATACTTATCTCACGGCCATAAGAATAAGCGGAAGTGCAAATATGCCCATTCGTTACCGGTGGCTATTGCTTTCAATTATCGGTCAAGTAATGATTCTGGGGGGTTTTAAGTATCTGGGTTTTTTCAATGGCGTGATGCAAGGAGTGTATGCTTTGCTTCACAAAGGAGATTGGAATGACTGGCCATTGTTGGTATTGCCTTTGGGGATTTCATTTTTTACCTTTCAGAGTATGGGTTATGTTTTTGATGTGTATTACAAAATCAGAAAACCTGAAATGCACCTGGGGAAATATGCGTTGTTTGTTTCTTTTTTTCCGCAGATTCAATCCGGACCAATAGGTAGATCCAAGGAGATGATGCCGCAATGGACTTCCATTTCCTTCCCCAGTTTTGAGCAATACCGTTGGGCCATTCAACTGTTTGTTTGGGGCTTGGTGAAGAAGTTTGTTGTTGCGGATCGTTTGGGCAACTATGTCGATGAAGCCTATGATAAGGTGGGCAGCATGGGTACCTGGGTTTGGTTGTTCATTTTGGTTTTATACACCGTACAATTGTACGCTGATTTCTCCGCCTATTCAGACATGGCCATTGCCTCGGCCCGTATGCTCGGCATTCAAATTCCTGAGAATTTTGCATTTCCATACAAAGCCAATAACATCACTGATTTTTGGCGAAGATGGCATTTGTCATTGTCTGGTTGGTTGAGGGATTACATCTACACACCCTTGATGTTTAGCAAGAAAAAATGGAAACGTTGGGCTGTTGTTTATGCCATCGCTGTAACTTTTGTGATATGCGGAATGTGGCACGGAGCCAATATGACCTTTGTATGGTTTGGCGTGGTTCAAGCGATGATTCTCATTTTCGAGATGTTCACCAAGGACCGCAGGTTGTTATGGGCGCAGCAATGGGGAAGGACTTACCAATGGGCTTCTGTTGTTTTGACATTTTGGGTTATCTCATTTTGCTTTGTCCTGTTTAGAGCAGATGACATGCATCAAGTAACTGGTGTCTTGGCTGATATGGGACAATGGAATCCATCAATGTTAACGACCTATTTGGCAGAGAAGAATGTTTCCAAGTTAATTGGGATTGTGTTGCTCTTGTCCATGTTTTTATGGGGTGATGAGCGGTGGGATCGTTGGATAAAACAACCTCAAATGAGCATGAATAAAAGTGTTTTGGCGATTTCTTTGATGTTGACGGTGTTGATGGTGTTGGGTGTTTTTGGAAAAAATGATTTTATCTATTTTCAGTTCTGATGGATAAGTTGAAGTGGGGCATAGGCGTAGTATTGATGACCATTGCAATGTATTTGTTGGGTTACTTTATACTTTGTAAAGCTTCTTATCGTGGTTTGCCTTTGGTTTATTTGTTCACGGATTATTTGGCCCCAAATGGTGGCTTTACCTACAACAAAAGTTTGGAATGGAACGCTGCTTTGCATGAACAAAAGAAATGGGATGTGATTGTGTTGGGCGCTTCACGGGCTGAAAGATCTTACAATCCTGATTTTTTTTCCATCCATAGTATTCAACTTTTTAATTGGGGAACTTCGGCACAGAGCATCCAAAATTCAGCCATCTTGTTAACCTCCATTTTGGAGCAGTCTGCGCCCAAGGAAGTTTGGTTGGATATCGTTCCCGCATCCTTCAAGTCAGAGGCATTGGAATCCACAGCAGATTTGATTCAAAATGTGTCGGAGAATGCATTGGCGATGCAATTGGCTTATTCGTCAGGTGATATAAGATCTGTGAACTTATTGGCCAAGCGATTCTTCTGTTCCAATGAAAGGTGGGAAAAGAAAGGGAAATCGGAGTATCAAGGAAACGGTTTCGTCTCAGTTAGTGATGTCATGGAGCGAGATGTTTACCAGTCGTGTTTGAAAGGCCCCTTTGCTGAAAGGGCTTATATTGAGCCATCTCAAGAAGCCTGGAAAGCTCTTGATGATATCATTGCCTTGTGTCAATCAAAAGCAGTGAAATTGCGCATTATAGTGTCACCGACAACCCCTTTGTACAATAGACATGATCACGATTGGATGATGCAGCAGTTAATGGAAAGGCGGAAGGTAACCGCTTTTGAGTTGTACGACTTTTCTGAGGATGAGCATTTTAAGAATCCGCACCATTTCTATGATGAGAAGCATCTGAATCATGCAGGTGCATTGCTATTTGACTCGTTGTTTTTAAGTGCAATCGATTTCAAGTGAGCAAAGTCACTTTGTCGTCCAGCGGTGTTGTTTTAATTTGTGGTATGAAAAAGATTTTATTTGTCCTCGTTTCTATTTTATCATTTAATGTTATTCAGTCGCAAACGGTGCGTGTATTCCCACAAACCAATGATCAATTGGGAGGATTGCAGACCTATACATTTGGTAGTACTTTGGATGGTTATGTTGTTTTTGGTGGTCGTTTGGATGGTTTGCACAGGAGACAACCTTTTGCGGCATTTGACATTGCCGGTCACAATTTGAATGTGTCATTCATCAATCCAACTAGCGGAAACGTGGTTCATCACAACACGTCCAGTTTGCCGGATGAAGTGGAAGAGCAGATGCACAGTACCAACGCCTGTTTTGTTCAAAAAGACAACCGATTGTATGTTGTTGGAGGCTATGGTTATAGCGCCATTCAAAACGATCACATCACCTTTCCTTCACTATTGGTTTTTGATATAGAATTGTTAAGGGCAGCGGTCATTGGTCAAACCGACATGAATAGCGCATTGCTGGCTAGGGTTGAGGATGACCGGTTTGCAGTTACTGGTGGTAAATTGGTAAAGATGAACAATCAGTTTTTCTTGGTTGGCGGACATCGATTTGATGGTCGCTACAATCCAATGGGTCCCAACAATGGACCCGGTTTTTCTCAAACGTACTCTTCAGCAATAAGACGATTTGAAGTGGCCAATGATTTGGTGGTTACGTGGTTTGACGAATGGTATGATGAGGCTTTGTTGCACCGCAGGGATTTTAATGTTTTACCCTCTTTGGATTTATCCGGTATGAGTGAAAATATATCCGTTTATTC
Organism: uncultured Chryseobacterium sp.; assembly: GCA_964576575.1. Taxonomy (GTDB): domain Bacteria; phylum Bacteroidota; class Bacteroidia; order Flavobacteriales_D; family Sanyastnellaceae; genus CAMCTV01. Next base: position 15,838 of record CAZNVU010000020.1, on the reverse strand, counting down.
TGGAGTTTTTCAGGTCAATGCTGATATCCCATTTTTAAATGCTGTCAATGTATCAGCCGGCGGATACAATGAGGTGAATAATTTTGCTCAATACTACAACCACTACCACTGTGCAACTTTGCCCATTTACAATGCCAGCCAGCAAAAAGTAGAACATTATTTCTTTGGGGGAATCGCTCAGTATTATGATAGTCTGGGCATCATGGTTCAAAACAACAACGTGCCATTTGTTAAGACCATTGCTTGTGTCACACAATCGGCCAATGGCCAGTGGCAGGAATCATTGGTGCCTCAATTGCTTCCAGGTTATTTGGGAGCAGGAGCTGAATTATTGCCTGCCCATGGAATGGCTGAATTGAACAATGGAATCATTCAACTTACAACAGAACAACTGTCCATGGATTCTGTTTTGGTTGGTTATATCTATGGAGGAATCAGCAGTTCAGAAAAGAATGTTTTTTGGAGCAATTCTATTTTGAGCACAGCTGCCAATGTATGGATGGCTGTGTATTACTATCCAGCATTAAGCAATACGGTTTTGAATCAGCACAGCATCAATGGTCTAAAATGGCACGTTTATCCCAATCCTTTTAACAATAAGGTTATTGTCCAATTTTATTCAATGGATGCTAAAACCGTTCAATTGACTTGGCGAGATTTGAAGGGTAGTATTATCGAGCAAACATTGCTGGAGAGTGTTCAATTGGGTAGGAATGAATTTGTTTACGAGAACAAAGCCAATTGGTTGGGCGGTACCTATTTCTTGACCATCGATGTCAATGGTCAATCTGCTACCCAGAAAGTAATCTTTGAGGAATAATCGCTTCAGCCTTTGGCCAAAATCACTTCGAATTTGGTTCCTTTGTTTTCTTGTGAATTGAAAATCACATATCCATGATGCAATTTGGCAAACTCTTCGGTGATAATCAAACCCAAGCCGGAGCTGGGTTCTCCGTTGGTTCCATTGCGGGTTACTTTCTCGCCATACTTGAATAATCGAGGCTTTAGATCCTCAGGAATTCCTATGCCATTGTCCTGTATTTCCAAGTGAATTTCACCATCCGCATCGAAACAATTGATTTCCACTTGACCCCCTTTTGGCGTGAATTTAATGGCATTTGAAGTCAGGTTGCGGATGATGCTTTCTATCATTTGTTTATCACCGCTCATCGTTAGCAAAGGTTGAATAGAGATGTTTATGGCAATCTCCTTTTCTTGCGCCATTTTTCGGAAAGGTTCAATTGCATTGTAAATCAATTGATCCAAATCCAAAAGTACATTTTCAACAACCATTAATCCACGTTGCATTTTAGACCAATTCAATAGATTCTCTAAAAGCTCATGCAGGTTTTTAGATGAGGTATGCAACATTTGGGCATAGTTGATTAATTCGTCGTTGGAAAAGTTGTATTCTTTGTCACCCATCATGCCTGTCATTTGAATCAATCCAGATAATTGGCTTTTTAAGTCATGTGAAATGACGGAGAACAATTTGTTTTTGGTATCAATCGCTGTTTTTAATTTTTCTTCTAACAAAACCTGTTCAGTCACATCACGACCAATGGCGTACATCTTGTGAAATGCAGGCGAAAAGGAAGCGCGCCATTCTACCCAAAAGTGTGAGCCGTCTTTTTTAAGATGTAAGCACCTTGAACCATTGCTTGGCCCGCCTTTCATGCGCTCTTGATACCGTTGGAAGACCATTTGAGCATCCTCAGGGCGCATAAACTCCATGAATTTGTGGCCTTCAAATTGATCCAATGGACGTTCAAATTTTTCTTCCCAGATACCATTAACTTGAAGTATCGTGCCATCATCTGCCAAAAGACAGCATAAGTCTGGACAAATGTTGAAGAAAAAATTTATTTCTGATTCAGTTCCCATATCTAGCGTTTATTGATCATGCAAATTTAAATCAATCTTATATTTTTTGAGTTTTGATACAACAGAAAAAAGAGTCAATTATTCATTAGATTTGTTCCATGTCATTGATTGGTGCAAAAACGGTAAAATCATCAGAAGTTGAAATCACAGAATTGATGGTTCCTGCGTACGCTAACTTCGGCGGAAAAGTGCACGGAGGTATTTTGTTGTCCTTGATGGACAAGGTAGCATATGTATGCGCAGCCAAATACAGTCAGCAATATTGTGTCACTGTCGCGGTGGAAGGTGTAGCATTTTTGAGTCCCGTTGACGTGGGTGATTTGGTTTCATTCAAGGCATCTGTGAATTATGTGGGCAGAACCACCATGATTGTTGGCATACGCGTTGAAGCTGCAAATCCGCGTACGGGTGAAACCAAGCATACCAATAGTTGCTATTTTACAATGGCAGCCAAGAATGATCAAGGCGAATTGACAGAGGTGCCCGCTTTAATCTTGCAGGATGAAAATCAACTGCGCAGATTTTGCGAAGGAAGAATGATCAAGGAATTTTCGGCAGAGAAAAGAAGAGTATTAAAGTCGGATTTGCAAGACATGGATTTGCAACAGCGCTTGGATAAGTGTGTGAATGAGCGGTGTGTCATTAATTTGGTTTGAAAACACGCGCTTCCAGATTTCTTGACCATGGCGGGCATTTTGTTTGCGCCAATGGTGCACCGCATTTTACATCTTTTGAATGTGGAGGAATAATCATTGTAAGATTAAATCCTGCAATCCTATTCTTTCATCGTGTAGCAAATTGAAGTCTATTCTCTTTTTAAAGCTTGGGTGATTATACTTGCATGTTTTTTGCCAAAGGTCATGTGCTACGGTTGGTTTTCTTTTGTAATTCGCAATCCATAAGATGATATTGTCTTTGTATTTCTTCTTCAAGTATTTGTGAAAATACTTTTCTTCACAATAGACAATGGGGTAGACTCCAATTGCGCTGCGAATGGTTTCCATGAATAGATCAATATTGCGTTGTGCTATTTCCTCTGTATAAAAATGCCTTTGGTATTCAATGTCAACAACCGGTATAAGTTCACCTTTTTGAGGTTGCGCCAACTTTAGAAAGTGCTGCGCTTGAGTTTTGCCGTTTTGATTGAAACGCATAAAGTGATATCCAGCAAAAGGGATTCCCAATTTTTTGATTTCATTCTTATAAGATTGAAAACGATTGTCTTTGAAATGATTGCCTTCAGTGGCTTTGAGAAAAATGAAATCGGGTCGGTGATCTCCTATCATCATCTTCCATTTGACATCACCTTGGTGGTGAGAAATGTCAATCCCCCAGGTGTAAACATTGGAAGGGTGTCGCTGAATGGACAAAGGCTTTTCAGTGATAAGTGGCGGCTCTGGTGGAACCGAGGTGTAGTCTACACCAATCCAAATGGCAATGGAGGCCAATATCAATAGGCCAATCACAAGAATGATTTTGAAACGGCTTTTTTTCTTTGGCATGGCTTAAAGATACGGACCAAAGAATCTTAAAAGACACTTTGGTCCATATAACAATACTACAATTTCTCATTGGCCAAATTGGCCAACTCACTGCGCTCTCCTTTGGCCAATGTAATGTGGCAATACAAATCGCTGCCTTTTAATCGCTCAATCACGTAACTCAATCCATTGGAGTTTTCATCCAAATAGGGCGTGTCTATTTGCCTAACATCTCCTGTTAAAATTACTTTGGTGTTTTCACCTGCTCTGGTGACGATGGTTTTTACTTCATGTGGCGTTAGGTTCTGTGCTTCATCAATGATGAAAATACTATTGGTCAAACTTCTACCACGAATAAATGCCAAAGGGGCGATGGTAATTCTACCTTGCTCTTGCATTTCATCAATCCATCGGCGCTTCTTTTCATTTTCACTGAATTGGTTTTTGATAAAATTCAAATTATCAAATAAGGGCTGCATATAGGGATTAACTTTTTCTTGCGCATCTCCAGGTAAGAAACCAATCTCTCTGTTGCTCAGTGGAATAATTGGACGCGCCAAAATGATTTGTTCATATTGGTTGCGCTGTTCCAAGGCTCCTGCCAATGCCAACAATGTCTTTCCTGTTCCAGCAACTCCTGAAATGGTGACCAGTTTGATTTCTGGATTCATGATGGCGTCCATGGCAAAGGTTTGCTCTGCATTCTTAGGCTTGATGCCACAGGCATAAGTTTTGTCAACCCGATGAATCAATTGTTCCTTTTCCGAGTAATAGGCCAATACGCTGGATTCATTGTTCTTTAAAATGTAAAAGTGATTGTTGATTCTTTCTTTTCCTAAAATGGCTACTTTGTTGTGGTGGCCGGATTGATACAATTTTCGAATGACCAATGCCTCTGCATTCTCAATGGTAGTTATTCCACTGTAAGCAATCATTTGATCATTGACCTTGCCATGCTTGTAGTCTTCTGCTAAAATATTCAGCGCTTTGGCCTTTAATCGTAGGTTGATATCTTTGGAAACCAATACCACTTTTAACTTAGGATATTTGTATTTTAATTCAACAGCAACATTTAGGATTAGGTGGTCATTCTTGGCGCTGGAGAAAATCTTTGTCGCGTCTTCACTCAATTCCAATTCTGTCTGCATCTGTATGCGCAATCGTCCTCTTTTGCCATTTTTTATCGGAATCCAATCATTGAGCGTGTATTGCTCTGACATTTTATCAATGAACCGGATGCCTCAAAATTCTTGATTTCATTTCCTACCTTGAATTTGTCCAATTCCTCCAAAACAGTGATGGGAATGACAACATCGTTTTCCTCAAATTTGACAATGCTGTGGTGATCATGCAAAAGAACGGAGGTGTCTAAAACAAAGATTTTTTTCGAAGAAATTTTAGCCATGTTTTTTTTGAAAGCTAAATCAAATTATTTCGAAAAGATTTATTTTGAACCAAATTTTTTTCATGAAAATTGATATAAATTAAAATGTTCAAGATTAATTATCGATTCAATAAAGTTGTGGTAATGTAAAAAGGACTACCTGCGGAGTAACCGAAAACAATATCAAGGTCAACTTGATTTTGTATCAACGCAGATAGTCCTAGTTTCTTTGAATGCTGCTCTTGGTGGAGGTCAAAGCATTCGAATATGTACAAAAAAAGAAACGGAATTTTCTAACCTTTCATCGTCAGAATATCCACGTTTGTTTCATGTTTTTTTCTGAAATGTTGATTCAGAGTGTTTTAACATCAAGTGACTTTGTTTTTACCTAACATTTTATTTATTGATTTATGAAAGAATTAGTATTTGTACTATTGATCATTCACTTGGATGTTTTCCATCTTAATCTCCAAGGTTCAACAGTATTTCCTGACGCTTGGCATTTTTCACAATGCCATAAATCGTTTTTTGTGTCCATCCAAAACCCATGATCCCATGATGTTGGTCCGAGCGGACAGCTGACATGCCACCGATAATATTCTTTACTGCTGGGGTTGGTCAGGCAGTATTTTGAAATTTGACGAAGCAATTTTCCGGGATGCTTTCGGTTGAATTCCATGATTTGATAACACTCCGTAATGCCTTCCTTGTAACGCTCTTGAAATTCCTCAACAGTGATGGCATTGCACCAAATAAGGCGGTCCGAGCATTTGTCTCTCCCCAATTGGTATGCTTGATTCATCAGGAAATCTCGTTTGTAAGTGGCGCTGTCTACTTCGAATTGATCACTGGTGTCCAACAAGATGGGTTCTTTGTCAAAATAGGGTTTGCGATTGATGTATACGACATGCCTGTAAATTTCCCGCGTTCAATCTTCGTATTTCACCATGACAAAGTGCAAGGTGTAATCACTGGTGAGGAAAGAACCCTCCATGATTAAAAATGGAAATTGCGATTGAATGCTTTTATTCATTTGTTTTTTAGTTTGCGAGATTATTTATTGTTGACTTTTAATCGATTGTTGTCTCTCCAAGGGGCAATATTGTCAGCTTGGATTTTACATAGCTTACATTCCCATACATTGTGCTGTGCATCAATCCATGAACCATGCTTGTGCTTGCTACTTTTGGTGGGCAGAGGACATTCCGCCCACCATTTGTTTATCTCATATCTGCTGGCTGTAACATCTACATGGTGATCCAATAATTCCCGAACCAACCTTCCAGGAAATAGCTCATTATAGGTCTGGACAACGTATTGCTCAAACACCCTTTTTTCAACGAGGGTCAAGAACTCTTCGCGTGTTACGACACTGCTCCATATAAAATCTTCGCTGTCTCCCCGATGATAAGCGAACTCCAAAACAAAGTTTCTTTTTAAATCAAAATCACTCAGCAGTTGGTCTGTGAACGATTGAACCAAAGTCGGCTTCTCGTCCACATGGGGTATTCCGTCTAGAATGACGGTGTGTGAATAGATATGACGCACTTCATCCTCTTTGACCAACACAAAATGCTCGGTAAAATCAACTACTTGTTGAAACCCATCATGGATGAAAAAAGGGGGAAGGTAAATGATGTTGTTTTTCATGCGGTGTATGTTTTTGGTTCACACATCCTGCACAACAGAAGCTAGGGGAATAACACTTTTTTTGACGGTTAGTCCTCATCGATGGTACCACCGTGGCGTGTAAGGCTCGGTTGGTGACATTGTTGTCGTCTGGATGATGCTGCAAAGTAAAATTGTTTTTTGGTACAATTCCAAATTTTTATGAGACTTTTTTTGGCGCCTGCCTTTTTGCGCCTGCGGCTTCAAAAAGTCACTGCGCTGTTCGCTGCTATTCCTCAGGGCTCGCTACCCTCGCCCTTGCGGGATATCCGCTTCCATCGCTGGCGCAGATTTGGGCAGAAGTTTTTTGCCTTAAAATAGAATTGGAGTTTGGTTTTGATATATGATTTCTATATATTTCTCATAGTATATTTGCAACCGATGATTTTGCGATTCGTTTACATATTGATTTTCTTTCTGGCTTCGGTATCTGGTAGTTGGGGGCAGTGCAAGGAATCTTTGCATTCCATCAATACCAGTTCGAAGTATATCAGGGTGTATAGAACAATTGAATGTCCAGAATTAAAGAGAAATGATAAACGGAGTTTTGATATTACCCCTTATTATGAGGAATTAACAAAACAATTGAAGGTTGCTTTGGCTACGACAATATCCTCAAAAGTGTCCACTATAACTTCTCACAGTGTTCAAGAGGTGAATAAAAATTTTTCTGAACAATTTTTATCGAATACGAATGTGCAGTCTCAAATGCAATTTGGAGTGTTGATTCCTGATACTTGTTTTGATAGTAATAAAAGAGTTTTGCACGGTATTTTATCTGTAGTGGAATCCGACATTGCTATTGATTTGGCAAATTATTGTTTGGCTGATATGGGGAGGTTGCATGCTGATTTATCGGGAAAGGTTTCTAGTAAGATTAAGAATGTTGATTTGAATTTAATCCAAGATAAAATTGAAGAATTAGTTGGGAATTATACAGCTGCAGTGTTAATGAAATTGGATTTGAAAGAGTGGGGTAAGCAAGGTGATTGGATCGAATTGTTGGAAAGTGTCAGTAAGCTTAAATCAATTATTGAGTCTGATGATGCTCAAAATCATAGAAAAGAAGATTTACAAAAAGCAAATCAACTTGCACAAAAGAATAATTTCAAGGAAGCATTAGATGTTCTCAATCGCCTTATAGTTTATCATTCGGATAGAGAGGTTTTGGATATGAAGGAGAAGGTTCAAGCTGATTATAAATACTACGCCATTTCTAAAATTGAAATGTTGGTTGCTGGGAAAAGTTTTGATGAGGCAATTCAGATCATGAATGAATTTTGTTTCAAGGTACCATGCGATAAAGCGTTTATTGATAAAAGGAAAAGTATAGAGAAGGAGTATTTTGAATATTCGTTTGATTTATTTCAAACCCACATCAAGTACAAGGATAAGCCCAACATTGAGAAATTCAAGTCTATCCTAGATGGCCTTTCTAGCGTTGATATCGAAAGGTACTCTTCTGTGCGTGATAAATACGTAGATTTCAAAGTAGACGAAGGAAAAGAGCAGATCATGAATCATTGGGATGCTCGCCGATTCAATGAAGCATACAGTACATTAATCAAACTTGAGAATACCTTCGGAGTGCAGAAGGCTGATCTTTCTCGATATAAATCCAAGTTGAAAAATCGTTTGTATCGAATTGAAGCCCATGGTGTAAAGGCAAGCAGACCAAAGGTGTACTCATTCTGGTTGGGATCTGATGTTTTTGCAAATGAAGTGGTCTTTGATTCGATCAATACTTTTGCTGTTAATCAATATTACTTTGCCTATTCAGGTGGCTTATACCGTAAGATTAGAATAGCCGAAGAGCCCGGAAAGAGAGGGTATCCTGTGCGAAGTGATTTTATTGGCTTCAAGTTTAGAATGCGTGATTACAGGAGTACCACAAGTTATTTTATCAGTGACTCCATAGCAGCACTGAATAAACCAGTACAGTCGTTTGATTATGATATTGCTTTGGATGGAATTGCTAGTAGAGTAATTCACTATTCTGTTGGTTTAAATGTCAATGACAAGTTTGAGTGGGATAAACCCAATTTTTATTTTTTGACCGTTGGCCTGCGAGTTCCAATATCCAATTTATCCTTCATAACAGATATCACGGGGCAAACATTATTTGATAGTCATTCTAGTTTGCTTATCAGCGCAGGACTTCATTTGCGTTTGGATTACAAACGAAAGTATAATTTATCGGATAAACGATCAGTGAGGACTAGGCTGTACTAAATTCTTTTTTGATTGTAAATCCATTACAACGCCACCGGTTTGCTTTGCGCAAAACCGAAGTATGCATATTAAAATCAATAGCCTGAAATCCATTGGCACAACATTGGATTTTACCTTACGCGATGTCAATTTTTTTGTTGGCCCCAATGGAAGTGGAAAGTCCATTCTTGCGGGACTGATTCAATTGTTCAAGCGCAATGACACAGTAAGAGATTTCCGAAGAAGACAGTTTCCACCATTGACTTACTTCGATGCGCAAGAAGATTGGCGCAATTGGGCACACAGGGGCAATCTGAGTAAAGAGTCCACCATCGTACGGAGTATTTCTTTTCTCAACCGAAAGGCTAATTTAATTGTTAAAATAAAGAATTCATCATCTGTGCGCTCTGGAAAAGATAAAGAGTGGATGGCAGCGCAAGTGGAGACATTTATTTTTCAGGACGGACAAATGCCACTGTTGATTTGGGGGCCTAACGATCGGAGGATTAACACGCGCCAAATAGCCATTTATTTGTACAAGGCTATCCAAGAATATGGCACGATCAAAGCGGAGGAATGGGAACAAGAGATGGATATTCCATTGAAAGATGGCAGTAAGTTGTGTTCAAATCTATTCAGAAAATATATTGAGGATGGCCCCGAATTTTATGAAGACAATGGCAGTCATCACCATTTCTTTTATTTAGATATTCAATCCATGTTTTTTAGGCGGCGGTTATCCATCACCAACAATCCGACCTTTGAACCCATTGCACTTTTAATGGAAAAAGTGCTGCTGTATTTCCAACAAGCCATGCTCACTTTTTTGATTGATTCACCTGTTTTAACCGGAAAAGTAAAATTTCAATGGGAGGAAAATGGAATTGAAAAAAAGAATCAATTGGCACAAGATTATTTTGGCTTTTCCATTGACCATCAAAAAATAGTTTTGGAGGATGGCACTTTTCAAGGAAGGCAAATATTCATAGACTATCAAGGTCGAAAGGAGGCAATAGAAAAATGCAGTAGAGGTATTCAATCTGTTTGTTCTTGGATTGAGGAGTGGACTGATGCGGTTCAAAAAATAAAACGCCAAAGTGATTCTTTGTTCTTTTCAGCAGAGAAAGTGATTTTTATTCAGAATCCAGAAAAGTTCCTTCATTCCATTTGGCAGAGGAATTTGTTAAGAATGATTTTGGATGAGGCAGGGAATCATACCAATTGGAAAATTGTAATTGAGACGCATAGCCAAGTACTCATCGATGAGATAAAGCTAGTTATAAATAAGAATGAACTAGAAAGAAGTGATGTGGCTTTGTTCTGTTTCAACAAAGACGATAAGTTTCAAACATCGATGCAACAATTGCCTCTGGACAGATATAGGGATGGAGAGCCTATCTTGCATGAAATAGGATCGGTGAAGAGGGGCATGATTGATTTTGGTGTTCCTGGTTGGAATTGAGTATTGAACTTTGTTAAAAGGTGATGATTGTCATTTTTTATTTGTTAAAATGTGAACAAAGTGATTCTCATGATGTTTAATGTTTTAGAACTAATATTAAACAAATGAAAAGAATTAAACTTTTTGCTTTAGCATTAATGGCTTCTATTTCAAGCGAGTCTATTGCCCAAACCAATGTATTTGACGATGTCATTGCCGTCAGTCCCAATCACAATTATTTGGAGGCAGCCTTGCTTCAGGAAGGCCTAGCATCAGCTTTGCAAGATCCATCAGCCAACTTAACGGTGTTTGCTCCAGACGATCAGGCTTTTGAACAATTGGCTAGTGCTTTGCAAACCGACATCGCTGGATTATTGGCTCTGGATAATTTGAGTGATATTTTATTGTATCACGTTCTTGGAACTGCAGTTCCTTCATCAGCTGTAACCAATGGAGCCATTGTTGAACCATTGAGCTCAACCAATACTTTGAAATTGACCTTAACGGGATCAGGTAATGTTTTTGTCAATCAAGCACAGGTGACTTTGGCAGATTTGTCTGAAGATAATGGCGTAGTTCATGTCATCAATGCTGTATTGTTGCCAGTTGAGACAGTTGTTGATGTTGCTTTGGACAATGGTTTTTCCTATTTGGCAACGGCTGTTGTAACGGCTGAGTTGTTACCTGCTTTGTCCAATCCTTTGGCTACGTTCACTGTATTTGCTCCAACCAATGAGGCTTTTTCTTCATTGGCCTCAGCATTGGGAACTGATATCAACGGACTGTTGGCTTTGCCCAATTTAGCAGATGTTTTGACCTACCATGTTTTGGGAACAGAGGTTCCATCTTCAGCAGTTACCAATGGAGCCATTGTTTTACCATTGAGCTCCACCAATACTTTGAAATTGACTTTAACAGGAACAGGTAATGTTTTTGTCAATCAGGCACAAGTGACTTTGCCAGATGTAGCAGCGGACAACGGAGTTGTTCACGTTATCAATGCCGTATTGTTGCCAGCTGAGACAGTTGTTGATGTTGCTTTGGACAATGGTTTTTCCTATTTGGCAACGGCTGTTGTAACGGCTGAGTTGTTACCTGCTTTGTCCAATCCTTTGGCTACGTTCACTGTATTTGCTCCAACCAATGAGGCTTTTTCTTCATTGGCCTCAGCATTGGGAACTGATATCAATGGATTGTTGGCCTTGCCCAATTTGGCAGATGTTTTGACCTACCATGTTTTGGGTTCAGAAGTTCCATCTTCAGCAGTTACCAATGGCGCCATAGTTCAACCATTGAGCACAACCAATACTTTGAAATTGACCTTAACTGGAACAGGTAACGTGTTTGTCAATCAGGCACAAGTGACTTTGGCAGATGTTGCAGCAGACAACGGAGTTGTTCACGTTTTGAATGGTGTTGTTTTACCAGTGGAGACTGTGGTTGATTTGGCCATTGATAACGGATTGAGTACTTTGACTGCTGCTGTAATTCAAGAGGAGTTGGTTCCTGTTTTAAGCAATCCATTGGCTTCTTTCACTGTTTTTGCACCTACCAACGAGGCTTTTGAAATTCTTGCCACATCCCTGGGAACAGATATCAATGGGATTTTGGCTTTGCCTAATTTGACAGATGTTCTAACTTATCATGTTGTTGGTTCTGAGGTTTTGTCAACTGATTTGGTTGAAGGTCCTGTAACTACATTGAATGGAGAGTCCGTTTTGGTTTCTTTAACCAATGGAGTCATGATCAATAACGCCAATGTGACTATTCCTGATGTTTTGGCCTATAACGGCGTGGCACATGTCATTGACGCTGTATTGTTGCCTCCCTCCACTGTTGTATCCAATAACAACAATATAGAGGTAAGTGTATTTCCAAATCCGACACAAGATTTGATCAATGTCGTATACTCAGGTCAAGCTCAGTATTCACTTACTGACCTTTCTGGTAAGGTTATACAGTCTGGTATTTTGAACGGTAATGCGCAATTGGATCTTTCTAATCTTTCCAAAGGAATGTACTTGTTGTCATTGCATGGCAGCAATGGTTTCAATGTTTCAACCATTGCGAAGCAATAATTGAAATGATGTTTAGGTAAAAGAAAGGGCAATGAAAATTGTCCTTTTTTTTGTTAATGAAGTGAACAATAAAAATAATTGTTTGTTTTTCAATTAATTATTACAAAAAGGCGGAACCGAAAAGCCTAAATAGAGTAGGAAAAAAAACCAAAACCAAAACCTATGGAGCATTTAAAAATTGCTAGCGACAACTATGTTGCATTCACGTTCTTTATCGGAACAATGGCCATGATGGCCGCATCAGTATTCTTCTTCTTTGAGTTAAACAACACCTCACCAAAATGGAGAACTTCCGTCTTGGTATCGGGTTTGATTACATTCATTGCAGCAGTTCACTATTATTACATGAGGGGTTATAATTTGGAGACAGGAGATTCTCCAACGTTTTTCCGTTATGTGGACTGGATTTTGACTGTTCCATTGATGTGCGTTGAGTTTTACTTGATTACCAAAAAGGCTGGAGCAAAGGTTTCTTTGTTGTGGAAGTTGATCTTCGCGTCTTTGGTCATGTTGGTGACTGGTTACATTGGAGAAGTATTAGATCCAGCACAAAGCGTTCTTTGGGGAGTAATCTCAGGAGCAGCATACTTCTACATCGCATACTTAATTTGGTTTGGTGAGGTCTCAAAATTGGCACAAACTGCAGGACCACAAGTTGCAAAAGCTACGCGTATCCTTGCTTGGTTCGTGTTGGTTGGATGGGCAATTTATCCATTGGGATATATCCTAGGAACCGACGGAGGTCTATTCGGTATGAAATTGGTTCAAGACAAAGCAGCTGCTTTGCATGCCATGGATATTGTTTATAACATTGCTGATGCCATCAACAAAATTGGTTTCGGTTTGGTGATTTACAGTCTTTCTAGATCAGAAGACTAATCACATTTACAATCACTCAAACGGAAAGGGACGAGGTGTTTATTTGACCTTCGTCCCTTTTCTTTTTTACATCAATCAATAAAAAACAGTATGCACAACACATATGATTACATTTTTGTAGGAAATGGAGCCTCTACTGCTTTATTGATTCATGCGATGAACCAACGCAAGCTGTTCATTGGTAAGAGAGTTTTAATCTTGGATGGGGATGCAAAAACCAAGAATGATCGCACATTTTGTTTTTGGGCTGATGAAAAAGAAAGTATAGTTCAGGATCTAGCGCATTTGATCAAGAAATCATGGAGCACAATGGAATTGTCAAAAGGAGAGGCTGTGCCCTTGGATCCTTTTCGATACCATTTTATTTCAGGATTGGATTTGTATGATGCTACCAGAGAAATCATTCAGAATGAAAAATTAGAAATTATTCATCACCACGCCGATATTGTAGCCTCCAATAGCAAAGGAAAATATGTCATCGTAAACGGTGAGCAATACTTTGCCCAGCATATTTTTGATTCGCGCCCGCCCAAGTATTTTGAGCCAAAGAATCAAGAAGTTTTTATGCTTCAGAGTTTTGTGGGGTGGTTTATTAAAACCGAGCGACCGATTGAAAATGCAGATTTGTTTCGATGGATGGATTTCGATGTTGAACAGAATGGCTACACTCAGTTTATGTATGTTTTGCCATTTGATGCGAACAATGTACTGGTTGAGCTAACCCGTTTTGGAAGGGAATCTCTGTCGGATGATGATGCGTTTCCTATTCTGCATGAATACATTGAAAAACATTTTGGGGATTACGAAATCAGGGAAACTGAATTGGCGTCAATACCAATGACCAATTGCGCCATGTCACATAGTGATCGAAAAGGGATTTCCTTGTTGGGCGCAAGAGCAGGAATGTTAAAACCCACAACTGGCTATGCTTTCAAAATGATGCACGAACACGCGTTGTGCATTTCTGAAGAGATGTCCAAGCAAGAGAATGATGGTTTGTGTTTGGTGAATAGTCCAAAGCGGATAGTCAAGCGTCGTTTTGAATTTTACGATGCGCTATTGCTCATCGTGTTGACCCGTTGGCCACAATTTGGAAAAGATTTGTTTAACGCTTTATTACATAAAGTTTCTTTACCATTGGTCTTGCGTTTTTTGGAGCACAAAACTTCTCTTAGAGAGGAATTGAATTTGTTTTATCAATTGCCTTGGCGACCATTTCTTAAGGCTCTGCTTTTTTGGGGTGGAAAGTACTATCGGCAACTGGGCATTTTTGTTTACTTGGGGGTTATTGCTTTTATAGGTCCAAACAATATTTGGATTGATTTCTTTTCTCTGGGAGTTTTAATAATAGGGCTAATTGCAATTGGAATTCCACATGGTGCGTTGGATCATTTGGTGGAGTCTTGCGTTTTTGGAACCAAACGATTCTTTAACTTCTTGGGATTGTACTTACTAATGATGGGCTTGATGGCCACGATTTGGATGTTTCATCCCACGTTGGCGTTGCTTATTTTCCTGATCTATTCAGCCATTCATTTTGGTCAAACGGACGGAATAGAGTGGGGAATGTCCAATATTATCTCTTGGATTTGGGGCGGTACTTTGCTTTTTTATATTCTGGGTTCACATCAAGGAGAGGCTTCAGTAATTCTTTCTGCCATGGGATATTCGGGAACCATTCCTTACGCAAATGTTTTTATCCTTTTTCCTTGGTTTTTGATGGCATGGTACCACAAACAGCGGTCTATGTTCATTACCCTAATTTGGTTGAGTTTAATATCAATGGTTCCATTGATTTACGCTTTTGGACTCTATTTTATCTTTCAGCATAGTGCATTGGGTTGGGGACATTTGCGACAAAGATTAAAGCTCACCCATTTTCAAATGTGGAAGCAATCTCTGGTCTTTCAGTTGGGAGCTTGGATTTTTTTATTGGTTTACATGTATTATTGGCCATTGAATTCAATGAACAATGAAGTAGGGTGGAGTGTTTTTTTTATTTTTTTATCTAGTTTAAGTTTTCCTCATGTCTTGGCCATGTTGCGTTTTTACAATAGGAATGCAGTTACCAAGAATTAGGAATTGAATATGTAGAATATGCGTTGGACAACAAGGGATTTAGCCAGTTTAGAACGTCGTTACCGCGGCAACTTGATCAATTCAATTGGAGGATACAAAAGTTTGCATCTCCTGGGTACCATCAGTCCTCAGGGGAACCACAACTTGGCCACCTTTAGTTCTTATTTTCACATCGGTGCTGATCCAGCGCTTTGCGGGATCGTTATTAGACCTGCAGAGAATGCAGAAAACACATTGGGAAATATTCTAAGTACCAAGTATTACACATTGAATCATGTGCTTCCTGAGTTTTACGAAAAGGCTCATCAATGCAGTGCCAAGTATCCAGCGGGAGTTAGTGAGTTTGAAGCTGTTGCCCTTACACCGCAATTCATCAACGAGATTGAAGCGCCATTTGTCAGTGAGAGCAAAATAAAATTGGGTTGTGAATTGGTGCAAAAAATAGACATTGTATTAA
The DNA here is from genome assembly GCA_964576575.1 of uncultured Chryseobacterium sp. Classification (GTDB taxonomy): domain Bacteria; phylum Bacteroidota; class Bacteroidia; order Flavobacteriales_D; family Sanyastnellaceae; genus CAMCTV01. The sequence goes on along the minus strand of CAZNVU010000020.1, from coordinate 276 downwards.
ATGACACCACCATAATAATTGGACGAATCATTTACTTGGAGGCGCCGGATGATTGTTTGATGGAAGATGGATCTATTGATTTGAATGCTGCTCAATCCGTCACATGCAGTGGGTTAGACACTTATCATGTCGCACAATTACTGGGTAAATTGCCATATGCTAAAATTGTAAAGTAGGAATCATTTGCTAGCGAATCGTTTCACTCTCACTCTCATTCTCGCTCTCGCTCTCGCTCTCGCTCTCGCTCTCGCTCTCGCTCTCGCTCTCGCTCTCGCT
>CAZNVU010000019.1:0-28984 GCA_964576575.1 uncultured Chryseobacterium sp. | reverse complement strand
CTTACTCACAAGAGTTGGAGAAGGATATCGCCATTATCGAAAAAGAAATTTTTGAACTGGCGGGAGAGACTTTCAATATGGATTCACCCAAGCAATTGGGACCCATACTTTTTGAAAAATTAAAAATCACTGACGAGATAAAAAAAACCAAAACTGGACAATACAGTACCGCTGAAGATGTGCTGTCAAAGTACATTCACAGCCACCCTATCGTAGCCAAGATTTTGGACTACCGTGAATTAAGAAAGTTAAAGTCAACATATGTTGATGCCATACCAGCGTTGGTTCAAAATACAACGGGACGATTGCATACTTCATTCATGCAAACAGTAGCGGCAACAGGTCGTTTAAGTTCCAACAATCCCAACATTCAAAACATTCCTATCAGAACAGAGAAAGGACGCAGAATCCGCAAAGCGTTTGTTGCGAGAGATGAGCAACATACCATTCTAAGTGCTGACTATTCACAGATTGAATTGCGTGTAATTGCCAGTATGAGTGAGGATCCCAACATGTGTGAAGCCTTTAGGAGCGGTGCAGATGTGCATCAGGCTACCGCATCTAAAGTTTTTCATGTACCCATGGAGGAGGTTACCAAGGAGATGCGGAGCAAGGCAAAGGCTGTTAACTTTGGAATCATCTATGGACAAGGTGCGTTTGGATTGGCTCAAAATTTAGGAATCAGCAGAACGGAAGCCAAAGAGATCATTGACTCCTATTTTCAACAGTTTTCAACGCTTAAAAATTTCCAATCAGATCAAATTGATAGGGCTAAACAAACGGGGTATGTAGAAACATTACTTGGTCGTAAAAGACAACTTCCGGATATCAATAGTAAGAATGCCATAGTACGAGGATTTGCCGAAAGAAATGCCATTAACGCGCCCATTCAAGGATCTGCAGCGGACATCATCAAATTGGCTATGATTAAGATATATCAGGCTATTCAGGAACATCAGTTGAAATCCAAAATGATTTTGCAAGTCCATGATGAATTGGTATTTGACGTAGATAAAAGTGAATTAAATCAAGTGAAATCCATTGTTGAAGAATGCATGGCAAATGCTTACGCCTTGAATGTCCCATTACTTGCTGAGGCTGGCATCGGAGACAATTGGTTGGAGGCACATTAATTGATCTTTCACGAAATTGTTGGTAAGTCCAACTTTGGACTTGAGATACTCTTTGCTTACTTTGTAGCATAGAGAAAATTTACTATGAACGTACTAGTTTTAGGATCCGGAGGAAGAGAAAATGCCATTTGTTGGAAAATCTCACAAAGTTCACTTTTAAGGAGCTTATTCATTGCTCCCGGCAATGGTGGGACTGGACAGTATGGAGAAAACGTCAACATTGATCCGTGCGATTTCAAGGCCGTTAAAAAGTTGGTGCTCGACAAGAATATTCAGATGGTCATTGTAGGTCCAGAGAATCCTTTGGTTCAGGGTATTGTAGACTTTTTTGAGTCGGACAAACACTTAAAAGATATTTCAATCATCGGCCCTAATCAATACAGTGCTCAATTGGAAGGAAGTAAAAAGTTTGCCAAGGAATTCATGATTCGCCACAACATTCCAACGGCCAAATACGCATCATTTGATTCAACCCAAATCAAAGAGGCCCAAGCTTTCATTGATACCATTAAAAAGACCGTTGTATTAAAAGCAGACGGATTGGCAGCTGGAAAAGGAGTCTTGATTCTGGAAGACCACAAAGAAGCCAAGAAAGAAGTTGAAAAAATGTTGTCCGGAAAAGCTTTTGGGGAGGCCGGAAAAACAGTCGTAATTGAAGAGTTTTTGAAAGGTATAGAGTGTTCGGCATTCATCATCACTGATGGACAGTCTTACAAAGTCTTACCAGAAGCCAAGGACTATAAGCGAATTGGCGAAGGAGATACAGGATTGAATACCGGAGGCATGGGAGCGATATCCCCAGTTCCATTTTGCACACCTGAGTTTTTAGATAAGATTGAAACGCAAGTTATTATTCCAACCATGAAAGGCCTTCAAGCTGATGGAATGAAATACAAAGGTTTCATTTTCTTTGGCATTATGAAAGTGGGCAATGAGCCTTTTGTTATCGAATACAACTGTAGATTAGGAGATCCGGAAACTGAAGCCATTTTACCAAGACTAAAATCAGACCTTTTAAACTTGTTTGAAGGTGTTGCCACCAATACGCTTGGGGAATGTGATTTGTATTTTGATGAAAGATGCGCAGCCACTGTTATGCTGGTATCTGATGGATATCCAGAGGAGTACGATAAAGGAAAAGAGATAAAGGGGTTAGAAGAAATTACGGATAGTTTCATATTTCACGCTGGAACAAAACTCAGTGGAAAGGAAAACAAACTCCTTACCAATGGAGGGCGTGTTTTGGCTTTGACATCCTTAGCCTACCGCATGGAAGATGCCACTTTTGCAAGCCTGAAAAATGCCTCCCTAGTAAGGTATAGCAATAAATATTACAGAAAAGATATTGGTGAGGATTTATTAAAATTTACAAGTAAGTAAGTAAGTAAAACAAGGTTTACTAATCCTTGGCTACTTTTTCCTTTTTCTTGAACCAAGATTTCATTGTTTTCCAATACTTCTTTAGGGAGAAACTTTTCTTCTCTTCCAAGTACATGTAGGCGTTATATCCATAATGGTAATGATACCCATAGCCATAACCGTAACCATAACCATAGCTTCTTGATTTAGAGTAATCTTGGCCATTAAGAATTAAAGCTAAATTGACGAATCGACTATCCTTATTCATAGACTCTAAAATCTTGAGTGCTCGTTTATCCAGGTAACCGGCTCTAACTACAAATAGCGTCGCATCAGCTAAATGACTAATTAGAAGTGTGTCGGCAACAATGCCTACCGGTGCTGTATCAGCTATAATATAATCGTAGTGCTCCTTGAGTCGTTCAAAAACATCACCTACACTTTTTCTCATGAGCAATTCAGAAGGGTTGGGGGGAATGGGACCTGAAAGCAAAATATCAAAAGGGAAACCTGTTGTTTCCTTTGATAATATGAAATCATTGAAATGAATGGAGTCATCAGTCATCAAATTAATCAAACCACGATTGGGGGCTGCCAAATTCAAATAATCTGCAATTTTAGGGTGTCGCAAATCCGTCCCTAACAGAAGCACTTTCTTCCCCAATAGGCCAAAAGATGAAGCCAAATTTATTGAAATAAAGGATTTACCCTCTTTACTGATTGTTGATGTTATAAAAATAACCTTTGCCTTATCTTTCTTTCCTTCACAAATAAACTCAACGTTGGTACGGAGCATTCTAAATGCCTCCGCTACAGACCCCCTATCTTTTTCAGTAACAAAAATCTGTTTTTCCTCAGAGGCCAGAGGTATCTCACCAAGAAAAGGAAGTCGTAAAAAATCCAAATCAGACTTGTCATGGACTTTAGTATCAAATAAAGAATAGATATTGATTACAATAAAAGGCAGAATAAATCCAACGATGATAGCGAAAATGATGTAGATTTTCCTTCCCGGATTTACTGGACTTCCTGTTGAATAAGCATCATCAATAATCTTGGCGTTGGCAACAGTAATTGCTTGTGCCAAACTAGACTCTTCTCTTTTCTGCAAGAGATACAAATACAACTCTTCTTTAATTTGTTGCTGCCTGTAAATATTGCGGTACTCTCTTTCAAACTCAGGGACTTTAGAAATCCGTCCCATTACCTTATCTGACTGATTGGTGAGTTCATTTAACTTCACTTGGTAAGTAGATTTTACACGATTCAGCGTATTCAACAATGAAGTGCGTGCAGATGAGATTTCCTGATTCAAACCAATAATTACGGGGTTGCGATCTCCACTATAATACTGAAGCTTCTGCTTCTCCAAAATCAACTTATTAAAAGCATTGATTTGCTCATTCAAAGCCTCCGCCTGAAAACCTAAGTTATTGGGTATAATCTCATCCTTCTGATAATTCTTCTTAAACTCCTCTTCCAACATGGTAAGCAACTTCAGTTCACTACCAATTTTTACAATTTCAGCCTCGATGGCATTGCTTTGCTCTAAATAGAGTTTGGCTTCTGAGTTGAGATCTGTTAGGTTTCTGTTTTGCTTATAGTTTTCAACTTCACCCTCCACATCATCCAATTCATTTGTGATATAGTCTATGCGTTCCGCAATAAAATCTGAAGTGTTCTTTGAAATTAAATTTTTATCTGTAATGGCATCATCATTGTGCTGAACAATGAGATTATTGATAAAATCAATGGCTTTTTGAGGTACAGCATCCTTCACTGAGATGCTAATGACACTCGAGGATTTACCCACTGTCTGAATCTTCATCGCATCCAAATAATAATTGGCCGCTGATTCAATGGGGATTATTGCAATTCTATACGGTTTATTCAAAAGACTCAAAGAGAAGAAACCTGTTTTACTGAGCACCCAGGTAACCTTTTCATTAATTTTCACACTGTCACCAAAAGCAAACTCTCCAATTCTACTTGAAGCTTCATTTCTTCTTAAGGTGTAGCGATCAACTGAAACGGGCTCAACAATCCACACACCGAGAAACGCGTCCTCATCTTCATCTGAGATTCGATTAAGTGTCATTGGTGCATCTTCATACTTCTGGTGAAATATGGGGCGTCCAAACGTGAAATAATTGACATTTAAATCCAAATCTCTCACTACCCTAGACACCAATGATCTAGAGCGCAGAATTTGTATTTCATTCTCTAAATTGTGCTTTTTATTGATTACTCCCAGATCTTCAAAAGCAGCAAGTTCGTCAGCAAGAAGACCCGTACCTGATTGGTCATCTCTAAACAGAACGGAAGCAGATGCCACGTATTGAGGTACTTGATAGCGATGTAAAAGAAAACCAGCAGAAAGGGAAATAAATATACTCAGAACAAACCATTTCCAATAAGACAAGTATTTAAAGAAAACTTCTTTAAACTTGTTACGATCCATCTCTACCTCTTCTATGGTATCCAATCCGCTCATTTCAACATCAGTGAAAATATGAAAGAACCCAAAACAGTAGAGAGTGTTAAAGCCACAGCGTTTCGAAGAGGATTCAGAGCTGACGCTTGACGTCTGGAAGCATTGGGTGGCACATAAACTATGTCGTTTTGATGCAAGTAAAATCCTTCTTGATCAAAAATGCCCTTTTGCGTTATGTCCAAATGAAACTCCTGTCGCTTGCCATCCTCTAAGCGAATGACAATAATATCTTCTCTAACTCCATTTAATGTTATGTCTCCAGCCATACCCAAAACCTCAATGAGATTGGCTTGGGCATTACTCACCTTAACAATTCCAGGATCGATAACCTCACCAAGCACGGTAACCTCAAAATTCATGAGCTTCACAGATACCACAGGATCTTTTACATACTCAGTGAGTTTGTTGGTAATATTCAATTCTACCTCACTCAATGTCAAACCCAAAACATGAACCTTACCTAAGAGAGGCAGAGATATCATGCCACTCTCATTTACCAAGTAACCATTGCCATCGCCGACTTCATCTTCAAAACTTTTGCCCATAAAATGATTAAAAGGAGCAACTACATCGGCATTTACGGAATACACCTTTATGTCCAAAATATCGCCATTTTGACACTTCAATACATGCGAAGGTTTTGGAGCTGCGGCAAAACTACCTTCATTGAAATACACTATCTTTTTCTTGGGCATACAGCCCATAAAAAATGTAAATGTCATCATTGCAAGCAATAAAATCCAACCTGATCGGCTATTCAACTTACTCTTTGATGCTTTCATTTCTTCAAAAATAAAACAATTCATGGGTGCTCATGCACTTCTTTTTCTCCTAAAAACAATATTAAACACCGCTTTAAAGAAAAACTTCAAATCCGTTGTGAATGGATTTCGATTTTTCTCTATGATGTACTCTCGCTCTGCCTGAATAACATCATCCACTGAGCCTGTTCTGTTTAGAGAGACATACGGAGGGATGCAGCCAGGCTTGTGTTTAAGCCTTTGTGCCAAAAATTCTTTATCCAAGTCTTGCGCATACCGTTCACTTATGGGTCTCAGTCCCACCAATTTCATTTCACCCTTCAACACGTTGATCAATTGTGGAAGTTCATCTATCCAATACTTTCTGAACACTCTTCCCCAGGGTGTCAATCTAAAATCATCCTTTGGTTTACCTGTCTGTGCATAGCCATTGAGATTCACAACATAATCTTGTAAATACTCTGCATAGGGATGCATGGTCCTGAACTTATATACACCGATAATTCGCCCATCCTTTCCCAATCGTTTCATTTTAAACAGTGGTCCATAACTGGGCTCCATATTAAAATCTGGATTGGATCTTTTCTTACAAACCACATACAAATCCCCTTCAATGTGAGAGCACTCAACCAGCTCAAAACCACAACTGTATAAACGGCCAAGAATTTCAGCCTTCGACAGCAATCTTAATCGGCCTCTGGTGAGCCAAAAAAAGATTTCCTTGAACCCCCATAACTTAGGTATGACCCTTAAAAATATAAACTCAAAAAGAAAATAAAATCGGCCAATAAAAGGGAAGTGGTTGATCCGTAACCTTTCTTTTCTCGCGGCAATTGTTTCACCGCGGCATATGAAAACATCGTCTACCCTCATCACTGCGTTAACTTCCTCAAAAAACTTATTGATATAACGCATCTGATTTATCATTCCAAAGTTCACCAAAACATTGAACTGACTAGGGTATGCGCGAACATTAAAATAATTGGTTGTATCCAAAATGGCAGTGCTTGAAGAGTCTATGTCAGCATAGCGTTTGACAAGATTCAATACTTCAGGGCTGATATTCTTCAAGTATTCCTTCACGTTTCTATTTCCTGAAAGTAAAAGTAAACCATTTGCACGATTCTATAGCAGCATAACCAAAGCATAAATGAGATAAAATCAAATCAGACTGATATCATTGCCCCACTTATCTCAGCTTGCACCAAGACCACTGTTATATGAAATTTACAACTCTGTTCCTAGAAATGGAAAAGATATAACTAGCGACTTGATTTTGATTTCCAGTTTAAATACAACTTACCCAACCAAAACAAAAACGGACGTTTTACTTTAATCCATCTACCCCATTCCACTTCTTCTCCTCCAAATCTCGCTTTAAACTCCCTAACGCCATATCCTTCTTCTGGACTGCCGCCTCCCATAAAATCAAACTTAGGCAATCCAAGTTCAAATGCCTGGAGCATGGCACTATAAGTTGCCATTACACTTGGGTAACAATCTTTGAATTCTTCATCTTTACCAGCAATATAAAATTCATACAAACCGACACCTTCAAGGAATGGACATAAAATACCACCGATAACATCGCCTTTGTGATAAACCAAAATAAAGTTTCTTGGATCCGATTCAAAAAACAACTTGAATAACTCAAAGGATGGTAAAGGCTTCTTGACCTTACTCTGATACAATTCAAACAAAATACCATAGAAGGATTTGACTTCATCCAAACGGACAGGATTCAAGCACTCAACTCCTGACTTAATTGCTTTCTTAACTTGTCTCCTTCTGCTTTCACTCATATTTTTCAATATTGACTCTTGAATACGAGTATCCACCAAAAAATTCAACCAACCATTATAAGTCCAACCCAAATTTTGATAGAGAGACCTTTTCAATTCCGTTGAATAACCGTTCCTAATTTCCAAGTAAATAGCATCAGACACTTTGTAATCTAAAACGTTAAGAATATGCTGAAGACCAATATCATCTGTAAACAATGGTCCAGAAAAAACGATGCACCTTTTCGAGAAAAATCCTTTTAGGCCTTTCTCTTTTTGAATGACATAAACAACCAAAGCCTTTAACTTTCCGTTTAATCGCAACCCAATAACACGAGCATCCCAATCACTGAATGCACGCAGTACTTGATAACCCTTTGGAGATTGAAAGTATGATGCTTGGTGACACTCAGACAGTAATAATGTCCATTCATCCAAATCAACATTTTCATCTAGAATCACATCATAATCCAACTTCATTTCGCACTGATTATTTCTAAATAAGCCAATTTCAATCTTTCGGAAATCAGAACAGCGTCTAACACCTCTATGGCCTTATCATTGACAGGGGAACATTTTGCTTGCAATGTATCATAAACAGCTTTGGATAAGGCAACAGCATTTGAGTCTACCACTTTATTCCCCTCAGTACATGTGACCCAATGGGAAACATCACCAACATCAACGGAAACAAAAGGACAATTGCAAAACATCGCCTCCTTGACAACATTAGGCGATCCCTCATGAATGGAGGTTAACAACAGAACATCGCAAGCATTGTAATACAGATTCATGGTGTGCTTGTTCAAGTTCAACAAGCAACGTTCCTCGGCATCGATTCCCATTTTTCGCAATAGCTCAAATGTCTCCTTGAATAACGGATAGTTCTTCTCCGCACGTTTGGGATCTGATCCAAATAAAACTATCCGAGATTCCTCATTCCAACCAAGCAATCGTCTAGCCTCAGACTTAGATCCAGGATGAAAATCTTTTTTGTTCACTCCGTTGGGGATGACCAAGGCTTTGTTGTCACCCAACTGATTGTACATTTCATCAGATTTCACCAACATCAAATTCCAAAAGAATCTTCTACATAACTTAATCAACAGCCTATGTAAATATCGAGTGCTCAAAACATCACTACCCATTAAAGAAACAACTACCGGTTTACCAAAAAAACCAAGTGCTACAAGAAAACCACAAAGGGAATAATGGGCATGAATAACATCAGGGTTAAACGTTTTGACCCGTTCTCGCAAACTTGAGAGATTATTGAGATAACCTAAAACCCCTTTGCCTAAAACATCAAAATAAACAACGTCACAGCCAACTTCAGATAAGCTTTCCCCTTGATTCTGCGTTATCGGATGTTGACCTTTATTGCCACTTCTAACAAAAAGTACCTTCAGCTTCATTCTTCAAAAATACCGCCATGGACTTGGCATATACATACTCTATTTCTCGTCGCTCTTTCATAAAGATCCACTTATCATTCTCTTTCCTATAAAAGCCCTTTGAATAAGGAATACCTGCAGTTCCAAAAAACAGAAACTGTATTTCTATAAGATGATATCGCTCCCCATCAAAGGCAATATCCATTGATGCATGTGGAACTTTAAAACAACTCATAACCTCCTCTGCAAACTCAAAAAAGCCATCAGGTTTGTGAGCATCCTCATCATAAAAGTAATTGTCATATCCTCCGCCACTTGCGATAAAATCTCTGTGTGCAAAAACAGGCCGGTAAAAAACATACATTTCACCATTGAACCAATACACCTTCCAATCATTCTTCAAATTGGGGATAAAGTTTTGAATGATAAACTTATTCCTATTCTTAGAATCCCTCATGTAGCCTCTGTGCCTCAAGCCTCGGATAAAGTCCTTGAGGTCCCACAACCATGAAACAGAACTTGAAGCCTTTGAACTTTTGGATATCAAATCCGATTCATCCATCGCCTTAAAAACTCCCCTGCCACTTGCACCTGCCGCCTTCTTTATAACTGCAGGATAAGTCACATCACCAATATCCCTTTTCAACTCTTCCAAAGCACCATAAAAACGAGTTTGTATGGTGTTCATGAATGGTTTACACGTATTTCTTCGCAAAAACTCCATAACAACCTTATTGTTGTTGGCCCTTAGGTGCATGTAATCGGGTAACGCAACCTTTCCCATCTGAGTGAGGCCTAAAACAACATCTTCAATGAAAGATTTATACAAATAGCCTTGGTCTTCAATGCCCGTGTAGATAAAATAAGTTGCATCCTTTGGAAAACAATCCCAAGCTTTATTCATTGGCACAAAACACAATTCAATACCAAATGAATGAAAAACAGTCACAAGCTGATCCTTCTTCATACCACTCCTGTACGGCGAGTCAAAGTGCTTTGAACCAAACCTTCCTTTGTAATCAGTGAGCGCTACTAACTTCATCATCAAACAAAGTTAAGGACAATGACGCTATTTGAAACAGCATATCACGCTCAACCTCAGACATCGTGGGATGCATTCTCTTGATTGCGCTTGTAACCTCTTCAATCTTGTAAAACTGCTTAATCTTTAACAGTGATGGCTGTATTTCAGGCCAACTCGACTGAAATCCTGAAATCAAATAAAGATTATCAATATTCAAAGGTGCGCTTTTCTTTTTTATTCTTTTTCTGAGATAAGGCAAAACGATAGACATTTGACCCCAGAATGTAAGCAATTGTCTAGGTCGGTAATGCTTGCCTGTCATCATATCAAATAATGGTGACTTCAAATTCTTTAAAATCTGCGCATACAGCAGTTGACCTTTGTACCTTTTGAGTGGGTTGTGTGTGAAAAATTTATTGTTGCATCCAGCATATTCTGAGCGAAGCAATAGTTGAATAAACTCAAAATCCAAAAAAGGTGTTCGCACCTTGATATTATGAAACTGAGCATTGGTCCAAAAACCAAAGACTTTTCTAAAAACTTCTTTGAATATAAAATAGTAAAAAAAATGATTTGTATTTTTAAACAAAACGCGCTTCTTCCTCATTGACTTAATACTCTCAATGAGATGCGGCTTTACACGCTCTATCATTATTGGATCAAGAAATTTCAATCTACTCGAACCAAACAAAAACTGAATCAAGTCATCTTCATCCTCCTTCAAAAAAATGGCAACCATCTCAGCTGATGTAACAGCACCTGCTATGTGCAACGCACGAAACAGCTCACTGCCACAATAACCCGTTTGCATTGTATCAAAATTCTCGTACCGCTTTGAACAATACAAAAAATGTGGGTACAAGAAACCATTCCTTCCGCCGCTTAATCGTGACAATTCTTTTGCAGTTTCTAAAAACTGATTGGTATAATCTCTTCCTGCTAAATCAATCGCCTCAAAAGAGATTCCTAAATCATTTGCGTTGCTCTTTGGGTTGACAACATCATCATTAAGAAGACGTCCCATAGAAAATGCATGAACAGGCTTGCCAATTGCAAGGGCATTTGCTAAAATGGTGCGCCCATCAAATCCACTAGTAAAAGTTATAAGCTCTTGGTCACTGGTAAAATATGCTTGGCATTTCTCAATGAATTTATCTGCCAAAACTTTTAAATCTATCGAAAAATCAACCTCTGAGACAAACCAATCCTCAATGTTCACAAAATCAGCAGAAGAAAAACCCTCTTTATCCATTGTGATGAGCGCAAAACTATCTACCAAGAAAACATCACTATACAATGTTCCGTTGCTCATTGGGTAGTTGAACAAATGAGACTCAACAATAAACTGCTCTGAGACTTCTTTCTGCGAGTGCCCAACAATCGAATTCCAATCATTGGAGACAACCTGTTTTGATTGGGTAACATATACAGGTAAAAATGCAAAGTATGAGGCAGCTGCAAGAACCACATCTTTCTGTACAAAAATCACAATAAAGTGACCTTTGGCCATCTTTATTGCATCAACTATGTTATCAAAATCTTGAAATACGTGAGGATTTAAACAATCTCCATACAACAATACTTCCCCATTTAAAAGAGAGAAACTAACATCTGGATTATCTCCTAAAACCTCCCAATACAGATTAAACTTGTTTTCAAATTGATGGTTATGTGAAAAACCAGACAAACGTCTTTGAATCAAGAATTTTGACTTAATCTCACCCATTTATTCCTCTAATATTCAATTTAAAATAAGTCCACATCAACTGCGCCAGAAAGATTAATATAAGATACAAACTCCATGACCTATTCAGTTTGGACTTCACTTCAACCACTCCAACGCCAATAAAAATAATGATAAATGGGATAATGGGCATATGAAATCTGGCCTGAAAACTATTGGCTGCTGAAGTAATCACAGCCAAATAAGCAATGGTGAAAAAAATCATGGAGAGATACTCCTTGAACTTATTTCGAATAACATGATAAAACCCGATGTAGAAAAAGAAGTACATCATATTCCTGACAAGATCATTTTGAAACCTGGTATAAATAGCCAACTGCCGTTCTTCCGTATTCAGATATGATGGAAAAGGTGTTATGATTGCACCCGCCACTATAAGTGGTGCAAGAGCAACCTGATCAAACTGAACGTTACCCAGCAAACTCTTCTCATTTTCCAAATTGCGTGAAAAAAAATCTTCACTGTCTGAGACTTGCCGATTAATGTCATCAAAAACACCAACAGAAGCAACAAGTGAGTAAAACAGATAAATACCAATTAAGACAGCAGCCCACAAAAAATTCTTTGTTTTGACGCCGTTCCCTATGGGAATAAAAGTCAGTAAAAGTGAAATGAAAGCCAACACCGCAAGAAAAGTCCGAAAAAAGAAAAGAGAAAAACAAAGCGTAAAACTCAAAAGAATCATCCAAACACTCCATTGACCACTTCTTCTTTGTCTCCAGATTAGATAAAAGGAAAAAACAATCAAAAAAGACATCAATGTCTCTTTCAATTGTATGCCACAATACCAAACCAAAGTTGGAAATAACATGGCAATAACTGCTGTAACTTTTGCGTGAGAATCTCCCCATGACAACTTCACAAACCTGCCCAGTAGCACCACGGTGATAGCCCCTAAAATAGAATTGAAAACCCGCACCATGATTGTGTTGGGACCAAATAGTGAATAGATAAGACCTTGATACAACGGATAGCCAAAATCAGATCGACTTTTCATATTAAAGGACAAAACATCCAACCAATCACGAAAAGGAGTATCTGCCAGCTCCAAACCTACATTGTGATAAACCCATGAATCAGCCGCATTGATCTCAAAAGGGAAAGAATCCCTATCTAACCAATAAGTCAAGAAATACATGTACAGTAGAAACAGAAGTCTAACGATCAGAGAAATGAGAAAAATACTGAATTCAACACTCTCAAAACTATAAGAAGCCCACTTTGCTGTGAAGTAGTTTAAACCAAAAAAGAACAAAAAAACAATCAGTAAACCAACCAGTAAAACACCAATTGGCATGGCATAATTAAAAAACATCAATGTGATCAATACTGGAATCAAAATTCCAAATCGCCAGCCAATCCAGGTATTGTCAGATTTCCAAAAATTCATGCTTTTCCTTCAAAAAAAGCATTATACTTTTTGACACAAATTGACATGCTATACATCTCCTCAAAACTCTCCAAACACCTCTGTCGCATGATGTCAATCTCCTCTTGTGTCATTTCTTTAAAACGCAACAGAGCTTCTTTCAAATGCAATTGATCTATACCCTGCGTCAAAATTCCGCATTGTCCCGATTCAATAACATCAGGTATTCCCCCGACAGGTGAAGAAATAACAGGACAAGACAAGGATAATGACTCCAGCATAACCAATGGCATACCTTCAAAACTAGACCAAATAACCAAAGCATCTGCATGCTTTAAATAATCGCCAGTATTTGATTTAAGACCAACCAATTCAACATTCTCTGCATTCAATGACTTTATATATTGCGTTACTGGTTTCCTGACATCTTTCTCTTCTCCAACTATCTGTAAGTTAAAATATGGTGCTATCTCTTGCATCTGAAGGACATCTGCCAATAAATCAAATCTCTTGGCAACACCAAAATGCCCTATTGCTACCAAATGAATTCTGTTGTCTTTTTTTTTCTTTGGCAAATCCTCAGCATAAGACAGTGGCTCTACACCATTCTCAATTGTATGAAAAGACAACATAGGAAACAGTTCCTTGAAAGCTCTCCCTATCTGATTTGAAATAACCACGTGCTGAAAATTGCAACCCAACTTTTTGAATCTAGCGGCCCATTTTATTGCTTTTAAGTAGGCCGGTGTTACCTGATTATGAATGGTATGAATCACTTTAGTTGTTCTAAACACCAATGGGTAGAAACAGGTATAAAAGACCAATATAGAAGAATGCAAATGAATAATATTGGGCCTCAATTTGAATATCGCAAATAACAATCTAAAAAAGAACACTACATCCCACTTTAATTGCGAGTTAAACTCAATCAATTGCACACTGCTCTTCAACTTCTTTGGTGGCAACATGAGATGTGAGAGAGGTGTCTTTACCAATAAGAAAACTTCATGCTCTTCTGATAGCCTGTTGCATAGCTCCACTGCAAATTTCTCCGCTCCTCCGTTATTTAAACCATTGATTATGGTAACTATTCTCATTTACTCTTAATGAATACAAACAATGACAAATATACATATTGCATCCACCTTTTGACTCCCCATGAGATTTGACCACGCTTCTTCAATTCTGTAAGTTCTTTCCAAATTTTCCTTGACCTTAACAATCTCAGATCAGCCAATAGTGAAATGGAGTACAGATAGTCTAATTCTGACTTCATCTTTTTGTCCTGAGAATACTTATTCCAAAAATAGAATCTCACGTCAAAAATAGACTGATGAAAGATGTGTGTATACTCCGGACTTCTACTTCTACTGGCTGACTCATCAGACAATCGATACGCTGATAGTACCTTGTCCAAATAGCCAATCTTAGTCTGCTGCGCTATAGCCAACCATGTAGGTAAATCTTGCGCAAGCCAATTTCTCTCTTTGAACAAATTGTAATCAGAACACAATACAAACAACTCTCGCCTAACAGCTACAGAAGCCGTGTAAATAAACAACTTATCACTGACGAGATATTCATTGAAAATATACCCAGAGGGAAAAGAAATACCTTTTGAGTGGTTGACACTCTCACTCATTTGTCCTTTGTTGTTATCAAAATAAACAACATCTCCATGCACCATCCCATACTCAGGATTAGCCTTAAGATAATCCAATTGAATCTGAATCTTCTTCTCGTCAATCCAAAAGTCATCACCCTCACAAAATGCCAAATAGGGTGATTGACATTGAGATATGACATTGCGCGCATTTTCAATTGAGCCAACATTCCTTTCCTGTTGAATCAAATAAAGATTTTTGTATTTTCCCATCAATGATTTAACCAATTCAGCTGTACCATCTGTGCTGCAGTCATCAGCTATTAAGATGTT
Source organism: uncultured Chryseobacterium sp. (assembly GCA_964576575.1). Taxonomy (GTDB): domain Bacteria; phylum Bacteroidota; class Bacteroidia; order Flavobacteriales_D; family Sanyastnellaceae; genus CAMCTV01. The sequence goes on along the minus strand of CAZNVU010000019.1, from coordinate 13,989 downwards.
TATAGCATAATCAGTTTCTTGACTTACAATGGAACTTATGCATCTCTCTATAAACAAAACATGATTGTAACTTAACACAACTACATCTACATCCGACTTTTGATATCCGTTTACCATCACTTTGCAATTTGAGTTAAATGAAATTGTTGAATCGTTTCCAAAACTCTTGACATATCTCCTGCATGGTAACGCTGGTCTATGGGTAAACAAATTAAATTTGAATACAAAGTATCATCTTGAGCAGCATCAATCAATTTTGATTTTGGCCAAATAACAGGTGCATAAATCTTGGAGTCAGCCAAAAACTTTTGAAAATTCTCACGTGATGCTCGCAATAAAATAGGACAATACAAGGGAGCAATAACATCTAAACCCTCTAATATAGGGGTTGACCAAGTTCGCCATTCCTCCCTCCAATGATCTACCAAAAATTGAAGATTCCTTCTTCTGCGCTCAATAAAATCTGTTTCAATGAGACCTCGCCAACTGACCAATGCATTGGGATGAATAGGATAAACATCATTTTCAGCATCAAACAAGACCTCTGATTGATAAAACAATCCTCTAAAATTGACCTTGAGTGAATCATCACCAGTTAACAAATATGTGTCCTTCAACTCAGAAGCTTTTTCATACAGTTCAAATCGACAGTCATCCTGCGCTCGAGATGAATAGGTAATTTTACCTTCATCTTGATCCAAAATGCGTAACATTCCACCTTCCGAAAGTCCTCCCCACTTCCTTAGACTCATTAGAAAAAAATGAGCTCCATGGGCTGATGTACTCGAGAAAAAACTATGCGTTTGATCATTCACAAAAATCATTTCATCCCGCAAATCATCAAACAAATTTTGCCAAATAGAATCTTGATTTATCCCAAAGTAATCATGATAAAAAAACAAATCAGGACGCTCTTGGTAACAAAAATTCTTAACCACTTCTAGACTAACCTGCAAATCGTGTCCTACTGGGTAAAAGACAACCTGACACCCCCGTTGAACAAAGGGTTCAATGACACTATGACAAGTAAAATAGGGCAAGGCAACCTTTCCACCATTTACTCCTGCTAGCTGCAAAACACACCTTATCGCTGATCGGCCACTCGAAAAAAAATGAACATTCGCTTGCGCTATACGCTCCAAGGAATTTAAAGCTTCATCGTTCCTGATTGATGAAAAGTTCCCTCCTATTTCCCTAGAAAGTTCCATTCAGCTTAAGTCTTTCAGTGTTTTGATAGATAAAATAGCCCTGACGATCCGCACTTTCTGAGATATCACCGATCAGATTACTCCAATTTTCAGCCTCAACACAAAAATCAGATTGGGTGAACTCTTTAATTCTTCCCCATAGTTTTGACGTTTGAGGCGCTTTGAAATAAACACCAGAAAAATTACCCTCATTCAAACTTGGAGCTACAAAATTACCGCAGGCCAGTTCTAGAGAAGCGTGAACCATATCATAACCAGAGGATAATCGTACCAAGTCAGATGTAATAAAATCACCGCCAAGTCTCAGGCCAACTTCTATGACATAACACAAACCACTCTGATCAAATTTGACCTCTGTATGGCTCGGACCCTCCATGTAATCCAAGGCATTCAATGCCTCGATAGTCAACCTTTTGACAACTGCTGTTCTTTGCGGTGTTAAATCAGCTGGCTGAAAGTGCGCCAGCTCTACAAAATATGGAGATCCCGTAGTAACTTTTTCTGTTATGGCCACAATGTGATGAACACCATTATAGGACATTGCCTCTACGCTATACTCTTCACCATCTATAAACTGCTCTACTAAAACTTGATTACTTGGTGAATAAGCCTTTGCTCTATCAATTGCAGCAGTTAAAGTTGTTTGATCATCAACTTTAGTAACACCTCTACTTCCGCCGCTATCGATAGGTTTAACGATAACAGGAAAAAAATCTATGGCAACACCTCGATCTTTTGTTTCTATAAAATGCGGAACACTTACCTCATTCTGGAGAAAAGCATTGCGCATGGTCAATTTGTTCAGTGACAAAAACTGACACTTTTGTGAAGGAACTTGCCAACCCATTTTTTTGCAAATTTGATAAACAAAAGGAAGCGCGGATTCCAATGAAAAAGAAGTAACTCCTTGAATATTCTTCTCTTGACAAACCTTAACTATTTCATCAACATTTGTGAAAGATATGGGGTAAAAAAAATCTGCAATAGGTTTGCAGACAGCTCCGTCTTCCCAGGCAAATGCATGAATTTCGTAGCCAAGTTTCTTAGCCCTTTTGTAAAAATTTAAGAGTGGTAAATTAGCTCCTAAAACGGCTATTCTTTTCTTATGCATTTTCCTTTGTCATATATAGCCAACTATTCATGACAGGGTGCTCATGTGGATAATGATTAACCTTGAAACCATTCTCTTCAAAAAAAGCTCTAACAGCACTCATAATAGGCATGTCAACATCGTTCTTCAAAAAATCGTGGCAACTAATTGCCGCGTTCTTAATAATGTGAACACTTTCCTTCATTCCCCCAATCATAAGCATTTCAGCTCCTTCTATATTTACTTTCAAAAAATCTATTTCCTTGATGCCATTCAGAGAAACAAACTCATCCAAACTCATCATTCTCACAGGTGTTGAAGTTCCATTATCCACTTCTCCATTCAGCACAGAATTCTTTTCATGATCTTCCAAACTATCGATAAAAACAACCCCTTCCTTGTTGCCAATTGCCATCTGACAGGGTACTACATTGTCGTATTTGCCCTGGGAGACTAACTGCTCCAGACTATAATAGGTCTCAGGGTGAGCTTCAATTGCATACACCTTACCGTTCTTTGAGACCAAATCCGAAAAAATAACGGCCTCTGTTCCAGTTCCCGCACCGACGTCCACGATTGTGGCGTTTTCACGAATTTGAATTCCTACTAGGTTAATTCTAAAAACAGCACTTCGCAGATATGCTTTACTGCATGCCCAATAAGGAATTGTATCGACATGAATCAAGACACCCTTCTCCTTAATATAATATCTCTTAGTGATGGGGTCCCAATATGTTGATGTTGTTGTATTGCGTTTAATGTCGGTAATCAATCTATTAACCATCGGAATCAATGGTCGCAATAGAGAACCACTAAAAACGCTATTAAGTTTGGCTCTATAACTCATACTTCCTCTTTTTTATTCTAACCCTTCTTTTCTCTCAATAAAGATAGAAAGATACCATAGTGTTCGAAAAAAAATAATCGAATACCAACCAAGAAAGATACCCCAGAAATAATCATTTGCAGTGACAGATCCAATAATGGGTTTTCAAAATCAATCAAATACTTTGAGACAATAACGCAAAACGCTACTAGCAAACCAAACAAAATGGGTTTCCACAAATCTTTAACTTGTTCATGAATGGAATACTGAATAAATCTTTCTGTCCAACTGGCATGGATAAAAAACACAATCAAATTAAAAACAATGGTCATTTGAAGCATCCATTTGACACCATAGAACACGCCTCCAAAAACCACAAAAACAAGTAGAACCTTCTTAATGACTTCAATTCTTAGGAATACATCCGTTCTGTTCATAACCTGCGGTATCAGCAGATTCAAATGATGTATGGGATAGAATGCCCCGATAATGCTGAGGAGCTGCAAGTAAACAACACATGGCATCCAATCTTCCCCAATAAGAACAACAATCAAACTGTCTGATATACAAGCCAATGTAAGCATCATGGGAATAGCAACTATCAAAGATCCTTGTAATAAGCTTCTAAACTTAGCCTTTAGATGTTTCAAATCACTGCTGTAGGATGATAAAACAGGGAAACTCACCCTAGAAATAATATTGCTAAAATTGGATGATGGTAATTTCTGAAACTGATCAGCCCTGGAATAATAACCAACCTCAGCTGTCGAAAAATACTTACCTATTACCAAATAGTACAAATTTGCAAAAACGGTATCAATAATTCCACTGATCAGCAATCTGTTTCCGAATAGAAAATGCTCTTTCAACAAGCTCCAATCAAAAATTAAAATGGGCCTCCACTTATTCTGCAACCAAAGGAGTATGGTAGAAGTCAACTTTTGAAATATACTCTTCATAACCAGGCTCCAAACACCAAGACCCTGATAAGCGGCTACAATCCCGACAAATCCACCTACCAAATTGGAAAGGACAGATACTTTAGCCAATAACTTAAAATCCAAACGACGGGTCAAATCAGTTTTTTGAACCAATGCCAATGAATCTATGAAAACCACCACGCCAAAAACAGGCAAAACATCTGCAATGATGGGGTTACTATAAAAATCAGCAACCCAAGGTCCAATAAGTTGCAACAAGCACCAAAAAAAAACAGCTATGACAAGATTGGCAAAGAAGATTGTAGAAAAATCCTTTGGACCTGCATCTTGCTTTCTAATCAAAGATTGATGAAACCCGCTATTCACAAAAATCTCAGAAACCGCAATAAAGATCATAATCATTCCCACCAAACCAAACATATCAGGGCTCAGCAATCGCGATAAAACAATGCCCACTACAAACGTTACAGCTTGGCTAGAGAAATTTTCAAAAAAGCTCCAGAAGAAGCCCTTTACTGTTTTGCCTTGCAAGTCACTTTTGGCCATTTATTGAGACTGGGTATTATTTGAATCCATTTAAATGTTTTCCCAATACCAATCTATGGCTTGCTCCAAACCATTGTCAATAAGCACTGAGGGATGGTATCCCAATAGAGATTTTATTTTATCAATGGATGCTAAAGAATGCGGAATGTCACCAGATCGTTGTTCGCCATAAACAATGGGCACACCAGCTATTGCACTATTCTTTTCTGACAAATGTTGCCTAATTTTTTCAGCCAAATCTTTCAAAGTGGTGGCCTCACCGCAAGCAACATTGTATACCTGATTCAATGCCTTATCACTGGTTGTATTCAAAGCCAACATGTTGGCATTTAATACATTGTCAATGAATGTAAAATCGCGTGAAAACGAACCATCACCATTGATAATAGGTGATTCCAGACTCATGAGTTGTTTTACAAAACGTGGAATAACAGCTGCATAAGCACCATCAGGATCTTGGTTCTTTCCAAAAACATTGAAGTAACGCAAGCCGATGTATTCCATTCCATATACGCGCTGAAAAACATCAGCATACAATTCATTCACCAGTTTGGTCACTGCATAAGGAGAAAGTGGTCTACCTATTTGGTTCTCAACCTTAGGCAGTTCGGTTGAATCACCATAGGTACTTGAGCTCGCTGCAAATATAAACCTTCGAACTTTTGCTTGCTTGCTGGCTTCAAGCATATTGAGAAAACCCGTAATATTTACGGCATTGGTTGCAAGCGGATTGTTGATTGAGCGGGGCACTGAACCCAAGGCTGCTTGGTGAAACACATAACTGCACCCCTCAACCGCATTTTGACATGTCTTAATATCGGTGATGTCCCCTTGTACAAATTCAAACCGATTATTTGACAGAAAACCTTCAATATTCTTTTTGAAGCCTGTTGATAGATTATCCAAGCATGTTACATGATAACCTAAATCCAATAATCTTTCACAGAGGTTGGAGCCAATAAAACCAGCCCCTCCAGTAACAAGAACTTTTATCATTTGAGTGTCAACACTCATGGACAAACTCATGCGATACCGCCGTCCTGCTTAGCTTTCTCATTGAAAGCCTTTTGCCTTTTCAACCACAACCAAAGACCAAAAAATCCTCCAATGATACAAATCGTATTCATGATACTCAATGAAGGAACCAATAGGTGTTCAAAATAGCCTTGAAAAAAACTCACGATTGGGTTGAGGACACTTTGCAAATTCATAATTAAAAGATTTAAGCAAAAGTAATCAACATTGCATGAAAATAAAAAAACATCCTCATTTTTGTGCCCACCATGATTCTCAGAAGCTTCACACAAAACTCACCTCTTCTTCCCATCATATATCCGCTGGTTATTGTTCTAATTATTCTTTCTGGCCATCAAGAATTATGGATGCATTGTCAAAACTCTTCCCTTTGTTGGATAAGTCCTTTATGGATCAACACCATATTTATCGTCACACTCACCTTCAACGCTTTGTTCATTAATTTGGTCTATAATCGCAGCGAACTTTATCACTCCCCAGTTTTTCTTACAGGACTGATATACTCCATTCTTGCATCAATAGCAACCGTTCAAACCGGAGACTTCACAGTTCTCGCTGCGCAAACTTTCACTTTAATCGCTCTTTACTTTTGTTTCTCCATTTTTAGGCAAAAGAAAATTGCTCACTTGCTTTTTTTATCCTCCCTGTTCTTGGGGATGGCAACTTTACTGGATGACTATTATCTGATTTTTGTTCTCCTTCCTTTTTTTCTAGCAATTTGGAATAGACCCTTTTCCTTCAAAGATATCACACTTGTATTAGCTGGTTATCTAACACCGATGATGTATTGGAATAGTTGGATATGGCTCACTCAAAGCCAAAATGAAATGGTTAATTACTGGCCCTACTCAATCTCTGACAATCCATTGATTTATGGCACACCAACTTTAGCCTTTGTTCTCACTTTCATTGTTGTTGTATTGCTGGCAATCATTTCATTAAATCACAAGGAGGACCGACAGTCCAATAAAACAGGACAAAGCAAGCAATATCTGGTGCTATTGCTCCTAATTTCTATTGCAGGTAATGTTATTCAACATTTCAAAGGCATTCAACTGGGCATTCACTATGTCACTTCATTAGCTCTGATTCTAATTGTCTCACAATACTGGACCCACTACAGAACAAGCCTTCTGGCTCCATTTGTGTTTTACATTTCAATGGTAATTGCAATCATTGAATTTTTTCATTGGTTCTAGCATTCAGCATTTCGTAATTTTGAAAAAAAATAATCATGAAATTTGGCGTTGTTGTTTTCCCGGGTAGCAATTGTGACGAGGATTTGGTTTACACCCTTCAAGATGTTTTGCACCAAGAGGTGGTAAAACTTTGGCACAAAGACACCAGTATACAAGGTTGTGATTTTATCATGGTACCTGGTGGTTTCTCATATGGTGACTACCTGAGAAGTGGAGCCATTGCGCGTTTTTCTCCCATAATGGATGAGATCATCAATCACGCAAATAGAGGTGGTTACGTAATGGGCATTTGCAATGGATTTCAAATTCTAACAGAAGCCAAACTTTTACCCGGTGCTTTGTTGCACAACAACAGCCGCAAGTTCATTTGTAAAAATGTCCATTTAAAGGCGGACAACAACAGCAATATTGTTACCCAAAACCTACTCTTGGACTCTGTGTTCCAAATCCCCATTGCGCATGGCGAGGGAAATTTCTTTGCCGGTTCAGAAGAGTTGAAAAGAATTGAAGACAATGGACAGGTACTATTCCGCTATTGCGACCGCGATGGAAATATTACTCCTGAAAGCAATCCCAACGGAGCGCTGAACAATATTGCTGGTGTTACCAATGAAAATAAAAATGTATTTGGCATGATGCCACATCCTGAAAGAGCTTCGGATTTTGAATTGAGCAATACGGATGGACGGGTTATTTTTGAATCTATCTTGGCGCAGCTCCCTGCATAATTAACAAAATCCCTCTTGATTTAACACTTTCCCGTTTGTTTGTTGAACAATACGTGCTATATCTATGCACAAAACTAATAAAATGAGGAAAATCATTATTTTTCTATTTCTTCTTTTTGGCCCTATGCTATCTGCTTGGAGCCAAAACGATCCATGCTCTCAAGCATTTATTCAGTCCAATGACAGCGGACAGTGGTCCATTGTGCATGCATTTGATTGGAATGGAATTGCAGATATTTACGGAAGTTCAGGTGAGTTCTGTCTCCCCAATGGCTGTTTTTACATCTATGGCTATACTGGAACGGGGTGGATAAATCAAAATGATTTACAAATCACTGTTAACAATACCAGCATTCCGCTTCAAGTTCAATATAGCGACTCAACTGGATATATTATTGCTTATTTTGATTGGAATAGCACACCTGGCTGCGGGGATCCCAATGCTTGTAACTATGATCCAACAGCTACTTGCCTAGACTATAGCAGTTGCAATTATGATTGTTTGGGATGCACAGACGCCAATGCCATCAATTTCAGCGCCTCAGCCACGGTAGACAATGGAACTTGTTGCTACAGTGAATGGGCAGAAATCACCGCAACGGATAGCACTTACTTTAGTATCACCGATGGTCTTGGAAACCACATTCTAAACTCCTATAATTTTGATGTCAATGTCATCAACGGATTTTGCTATCAGCCCGGTTGCTATACTCTATATGTTCAGGGTATAGATAATGACCCCTATGAAATAACCATCACCAACTCAACAGGTCAGACTGTTTTAAGTGAAGCCGTTGCTGATGGATGGTGGGCAACTTTCAACTTCAGCAATCAATCTGTAAGTGGATGCACGGATCAATGGGCTTGCAATTATAATCCCAATGCCACCTGCAATGACGGTATTTGCGATTATTACAGCTGTCAAGGATGCACCGACAGCACTGCTAGCAACTTTAATCCAGATGCTACATATGACAACGGAACTTGCTGTTATGGTCCATTGATGTCTATCAATGTTCCCGACAACGTTTGGTGGTATTATTATGGTCAAAACAACTATTCATCTGGCGTTGGTTCAGGCAGCACATGCATCAATCCTGGCTGCGGAACCATTTACGCTTACAACAGCGTCTACGAAGCTTTTGATTACAGTATAGAAGATGCCCAAGGCAATGTGATTTCCAGTGGAAATTCATGGGATACCAGCAATGAATGGGATGATATTTCAACTATTCACATGCCTATTTCCAGTGGTGAAGTTATCTCAGGCTGCAGTGATGCCAACGCTTGTAATTTTAATCCCAACGCAAACTGTTTTGATTACAACTTGTGCGATTACTCATGTCAAGGATGCACCAATCCTGACGCATTCAATTTTAATTCAAATGCAACCATAGACAACGGAACTTGCTGTTTAGATAATTATTTTGAAGTTACCGCTATAAGTACGGGTGGAATGGTTTCTTGGAGCGCTATTGATGGTTATGGAATGATGGTTGGCTCTACCGACTTTTCTGTGGAAACTTCAGGATTTTGCGCTCCTTCGAGCTGCATTACTTTCTATGCCAATGAGTTGATGGGGATGCCTTTCTCAATTACCATCAAACGCAATGGCGAAGTCATTTATACCAACAATAGCATCACAACGTACGACTTTACATGGAATTATGACAACAACCAAATTGTAGGTTGTGCTGATCCTAGCGCCTGTAATTTCAATCCAGATGCCAACTGCTTCTTGTACAGCATTTGTGATTACTCATGCCAAGGATGTACAAACCCTTTGGCCATCAATTTCAACCCCAATGCGACGATAGACAATGGTACTTGCTGCATGCAAGAGAATTGGCAAACCATTTACTCCACAGGTGATTTGTTCTTCTATGTTGCATCGAACGATGGTACGCAATCACAACAAGGTTTTTATCCTGATGTCAATGGATTCTGTATGAATAGCAATTGCTACATGATTTATGCATTCGGGACAGATGGAGGGGCCCAAAGCATCTCTATCTCGAACGATACCATGGGTGTATATTACAACTTTGAAACCAACCCTTATTTAGGTTATAACATTGAAAACATTGGCATCAATGAAATAGCTGGTTGTACTGACCCAACTGCATGCAACTTCAATCCCAATGCTACTTGTGACTATGGATACTGCGAGTATTACTGCGGTGGCTGCTTGGATCCTCAAGCTTTGAATTATAGCGCTGACGCCATGTTTGATGATGGCTCATGTGCTTATCAAGTTCAATCTCCCGTGGTTGGTATGCAGATGGTTCCTGATGAAGACAACCAACAGTTTTATGTAATGATTGCCCTTACTGAGATGGGTAATGTCTATCCTTATGCAGTTTCCAATACAGTTAATGATGGCATGATGACCATGATGTCTGAAGGTACAGCAATGGCGGGGCCTTTCAACTGCGGTGACTCAGTTCAATTCCATGTTCACGCTATGGGATACAATATGAATACAGTAATGACTTCTCCTACTTACAGAATGGATTGTGCTGCACTTACTGTTTCAGAATCCAAAAACTTAATAGCCTCAGTCCATCCCAATCCAGCCAATCAAATGTTGAACCTAAGCAACATTGAACCCAACACTTTAGTCACCATTCGTGACACACAAGGCCGATTGATTTACACTGAAATGGCTACACTCAATCAAAAGTCTCTCGACTGTAGCCAATGGGCCAACGGTTTTTACTTCATTGAATTAAAAGACAATAATCAAATTCAACAATTGAAAGTTCAGGTATTACATTAAAGCTGATCATTTAGGTTTTAGGCAAAAAAAGGAGCGAATTATCGCTCCTTTTTTTATCCATTCAATAAATCATCATCTACTGTATTGGGTAAAGTCACTTTCAGCAGTGGTTCCCTTTCCATTGCCCGTTTAATGGCAAAAACAGCTTCTTCATTTCTAGCCCAGCTTCTGCGCGCAATTCCATTGTTGACATCCCAATGTAACATACGGTTTAGTCTTACACTTGCTTCTTTAGAACCGTCTAAAAGCATCCCAAAACCACCATTAATTACTTCGCCCCAACCAACTCCTCCTCCATTGTGTAAACTAACCCATGTAGCACCTCTAAAGGCATCGCCCACAAAATTTTGTACGGCCATATCAGCTGTAAAACGTGAACCATCATAAATGTTTGATGTTTCCCTGAATGGTGAATCTGTTCCGCTCACATCGTGGTGATCTCTACCCAAAACAATTAAACCAATTTCACCTGCTGCAATGGCATCGTTAAAAGCTTGCGCAATGGTCATTCTTCCTTCAGCATCGGCATACAAAATTCGAGCTTGTGAGCCGACTACCATCTTGTTTTTACCCGCCTCTTGAATCCATCTGATATTGTCCGCCAATTGCTGCTGTATCTCTTCTGGAGCATTGGCTTTCAATGTTTGCAAAACCCTTTCTGCAATTCGATCTGTCTTCTCCAAATCATCTAAACTACCTGAACAACATACCCATCTGAAAGGACCAAATCCATAATCAAAACACATGGGCCCTAGGATATCTTGAACGTAACTTGGATAGGCGAAAGCCAAACCATCAATTGTTCTATTGTACAACTTGGAACCTGGGGTTGCCATCACTTCGGCTCCTGCCCTAGATGCCTCTAACAAAAACGCATTACCGTAATCAAAGAAATACATACCTCTCTCGGCATGGGCATTTATTGCAGCAGCATGTCGCTTCAAAGTAGCTTGGATTTCATGTTTGAATTTCTCAGGATCATTGGCCATCATATCATTGGCGTCATCATAAGAAAAGCCTGCCGGGTAATATCCGCCCGCCCATGGATTGTGCAAGGATGTTTGGTCGCTTCCTAAATCAACTTTTACTTCTTGTTTCAATAACTCTTCCCAGAGGTCAACGATATTCCCCACAAAAGCATAGCTTCTTACCACTCCCTGCTCTTTATCCGCTTTGGCTTTGGAGACAACAACCTGAACATCTTCTTCAATTACATCAACCCAACCCTGATCAAACCTTTTGTATGCAGCTTTGGGGTTGACTTCAGCAGTAATGCTAACACATCCTGCAATGTTGGATGCTTTTGGTTGAGCACCAGACATGCCTCCTAGTCCTGCCGTTACAAATAACAACCCTTTTCCCGGTAAATCATAAACACCATGATCACCTCTTCCCTTGCGCAACATTCTGGCTGCATTCATCACAGTAATGGTTGTACCATGAACAATTCCTTGCGGACCTATGTACATGTAGGATCCCGCAGTCATCTGCCCATACTGTGTCACTCCCAAAGCATTAAACTTTTCCCAATCATCTGGTTTGCTGTAATTGGGAATCATCACTCCATTGGTGACTACAACTCTCGGAGCCTCGGCATGCGATGGAAATAGTCCCAGCGGATGACCACTGTACATGACCAAAGTTTGTTCATCTGTCATTTCTGACAAATACTGCATCACCAATCTGTACTGGGCCCAATTCTGAAATACAGCCCCATTGCCCCCGTAAGTTATCAACTCATGAGGATGCTGCGCCACAGCCGGATCTAAATTATTCTGAATCATGAGCATAATTGCAGCGGCCTGCTTGGAGCGGCATGGATACCAATCTATTGGACGCGCTTTGATTTCGCCATGTGGACGATAGCGATGCATGTATATCCTTCCAAACTGATTCAACTCCTCCTTGAATTCAGGTAATAACTGGGAATGAAGAACCTCAGGGAAGTAACGCAAAGCGTTGCGCAATGCCAATTTCCTTTCTGCTTCATTCAATATCTCCTTTCTCCTTGGAGCATGGTTGATACCATCATCCCACATTGGTGCATTTGGCAAATTTGCAGGAATTCCAAGCTTTATCTCCTCTTGAAATTGAATAATCATTGATTCCATTTCACAAAGGTAAAACTTGTTGACCCAAACGTGTACTAACTTTGCATCATGGACAAAAAGAAAATTCCCACAGCTGTTTACGCCGAAATGACTCCTAATCCTGCTACAATGAAATTTGTGGCAGATCGATTGCTCATCACAGGTGGATTGCAAGTAGAATATAAAAGCGCACAAGACGCCAAAGGCTCATCTGCACTTGCGGAAGAACTGTTCCACTTCCCCTTTGTAAAAGGTGTTTTTATCAGTAGTAATTATGTTACCATCACGAGAGATGACAGTTTAGATTGGGATATGATTGTGATGCAGTTGAGGGAGTATATCAGAGAATGGCTAATGGAAAATGAAATAGCCGTCAGCACCATTCCTGCATCGTTGATGTCAAGAGAAACACAACAAATTATCGCTGATTCAGATTCTAATACACTCAGCATTTCCAAATCAGAAAACACCATTTTTGCACCTTCGCAATATGATGAAGAAATCATTCATTTGCTCAATGAATATGTAAGACCTGCGGTAGAGCAAGATGGTGGAGCAATTGATTTTGTAGGTTATGACAACAAGAAAGTATATGTGAATATGCGTGGCGCATGCTCAGGTTGTCCTTCATCAACAGCAACACTCAAAGGAGGTATTGAGAATCTACTCAAAGCCAAGCTGCCTGATGCAATAGAAGAGGTCATTGCCAAAAGCGTTTGATGACAACCTATTTCATCCATGGCTTTCTGGAAAATCCAGAAATGTGGGCCTTTTGCACTTCGCAATTTCCCAATGCAAGGTACCTATCCCTACCGGGTCATGGACTACACATTGATGGGTTCTGTCCCGACACCATGGAGGGCATTGCTGAGGTATTGATTAAGGATATAAATGCAAATGAACCATTTCAAATTATTGGACATTCAATGGGGGGTTATCTACTTCCTTATCTACTTCACTTAGGTTTGAATCCAACCCGATTAGGGGTTTTCCACTCCAAAATAGGAGCCGATGATGAAGCCAAGAAAACCCAAAGGCAAAGGGCAATTGATCTTGTAAAAGATAACAAATCGCTCTATGTAAGAACAATGATTACCCACCTATTTTCTGACAGTTTCAAAGTGAAGAAATACCACGAAATTGAACGATTAATCCATGAAGCCAACGCCATAAGTGCTGACACCATTGTTGCTTGCCAAAAAGCCATGATGCACAGAACTTGCAACTTGGATTTCCTGAAACAAAGACAAATTCCAGTACATTTTTTTGCGGGAGATAAAGACGCGGGTATATCGATAGAACAGGTTCAAATTGAGGCAATGATGTTATCTCCTTTGGCCACATTGGATATTCAATCAGGAATTGGACACATGGGACAATGGGAATCTCCTAACGCTGCTCTTCAATGGTTAGAAAAATACTTTATTGATTAATCGACTCACTCATAATTAAAAAAGGCTGCCCAATTTGAGCAGCCTTTTTTTTGTTGTATTGAACTTTTTGCTGTTCTAAACAAAAAGGGCGCCCGTTGGGCGCCCTTTTAAGAA
>CAZNVU010000018.1:0-29012 GCA_964576575.1 uncultured Chryseobacterium sp. | reverse complement strand
CTTTTGCTCGGATGGGCCACCAATGTAAGCCAAATTGGGCAAGATAGATTCTTGATAAAAAATACGTAAAGCTACATTAGGACTGCAAGATGAGAAGTCATTTTGGGCCAACAGGGTTTGTACCTCAATTTCATTCTGCACCCGCATTCGCTTGCCTGGCGTTAATTGAAAAACATTGTAGGGCTTGATTTCAATTTCACCATGAACGCAGTTGTGCGATTGCGCCAATTGGAACAGCTTTTGCTCCTTAAGTTCAGCGGTGAATAGTTCTGAAACTATAGCTTTTAGATCTGCATCGTCACCATCCACTACCACCAGCCCTTGATGACCGAAGACATGATTAACCAACCATCTCGTTGCATCCCCTAAAGTCACATGATTCTGGTAGGCTTTCATTACAACTTCACTGACCAACCATTCAGGATGCATTGCATTCCAACGTTCAATAGCATCCAACGTTGTATCGCAAGACAACCTTCCTACTGCACCACCCGTTGGATTATCCCACTTCAAATGTTCTTCACCTTTTTTGATCTCCGCAATTTCTACCCAATCGTGATCCTCTGTGGCCATCCAAAAAATGGGAACAAAATGATAACTTGGGAATTGACCTGCTAAATCTTTGGACAATTTTATTGCCGTTGCAATCTTATACAACACCATCCAAGGACCCAGAGCCGTTACAATCTGTTGTCCTGTTGTGACTGTGAAAGTCTTGCTGTCATTCAGCAATAGAATGTTCTTTTCAACCTCTAAGTGACATTCCATGGAGCGATACTGCCGCTTCAAAGCGCTAGACAATACATCTCTTTGATTAGAAGTGATTTTTTTCCGATCAATCAAAGCGGCCCATTTCTCTTTGGAAGCTTCAACGGTTTTGGCCGAAGGCAATACATGATTTAAAGGGATTTTGTGCCAAATGTTCACTGCACAAAAGTAAGCACTAACGCAACACGTTGACAAAACCTTGTCGCTCAGAGCGACGACCACTTTCATTTTTGTAAATCAAAGTCCAATAATAGGAACCCATTTCAACACTCTTACCATTGAACTTACCGTCCCAACCTTCCAAAGCTGACTTGGATTGAAACACTTGGCTTCCCCAACGATTGAAAACCGTCAAATTCCAACCATCAATCTCATAGGAGTTGGACAAGAAAACATCATTCAATCCATCCTCATTGGGAGAAAAGGAATTGGGCACAAACACCTCGTCCTTACCAACTGCCTCAATAGGATTGATCATGCCGTCAAAAATCTTAGGTTCTGTAAAATCCAAAGAGTCAGGAAGTGGATCTATTCGGGCATCATCAAAGAAATAATATGCCACTTTCTGTCCAGATCTGGCAGCAGTTTTCAATGCCCTGCCACCATTGCTACCGAATAGTCCTATGGTTATATACTTAGCTGCAACGTCAGCCCTAAACTGAATTTTGGATTCTACCCAAGTTTCTGAAAAAATAGGCCTAGAAAAAGTGAACTGAGGTTCATTCACAATAGGGAGCGCACTCGTTTGAACTGGCATTTGCTCCGTAAATAAGAATCCCATTCCATTAATGGCCAACCCAGAATTGGAAATGGGGGTAAGCTTCCCATTGGACCAAGAAATCTTAAATTCATAGTTCTTTCCAGCATGCAAAGGCTGATCCAAAACAATTGTCAAATACTCTCTTTGAATGGCTTCATTGGCACCTGAAACTTCAATTCCCATAATTGCTTGACCCTCTTTGGGCTGCAACATTGCGTAAGGAGTCTCTGGCAAGTCGCAAGATGCATTTCCTAGTACATGAAAATAATCTGAAGAAGCCTGTCCGTCAGATGAAGGATTAGAGACACCGCTTGTCCTGAACCACTCACCCAAACCATTGGGTAAAGAGAGATAGTTCTCAAATCCACTTTGAAATGTCTGAGCAACGGTAAGCATTGCGCATACCAGAAAACAACCTGTCATTGAAATTGCCTTCATGGAAATAGGGTTAATTGTTAAGCGAATGTAACGATTTACCGCGCTCCCATAAAATTCCAAATGTTAAATATGAATTGGGTAATTTCCAAGTCCACCCCAGCTGCTCTATGGATCTTGGAGGCCAGTCCATTTGCAGCCTTGATACGAGAAAAAGCGCATTCAGTCCTTTTCTAGTCATCATTCTTTTCCATGTTATGGCAGTCCGCATGCTCCATTGATTCCAGCTCGTATTTGCTGAAGCAATGGAAACCAATTGCTGACCTTCCATTAATGCTGTCATTGCAGGAGCCTGAATCTTTCCGTAATGGTAAACAGCGCCAATCTCCATCATGAGTGAATTTCGGCTGGGGTTTCGTTTGTTTAGTGTGTTCAAATGAAAAGCAGCCAATACAGGAATTGAAATCATCTTTAACCGATACAATTGCTTCACGGGGTTAACAGTTAAAGTGTCTAACTCATACAATCCCAAACTTGAATCAACCAAAACTCTGTAGTATGCTTGCAATCCTGTTGTATTAAAAGACGACTCAAAGATGTCCAATGAATTCCATTCTTTGATGTTCTCCAGATGCATTGATTTCCATTGGATCTGATTATACTCTATTCCCGTGCGCAATGCCAAGTGATCCTGAAAATGATAGTAGGCCATTAGCGAGCTTCCACTTCCCCACGCTCTTTTTCGGAAATCAGGACTCATGCTGTATAAAGACGCTTGACCTAAGGGGCTAACTTTGTTCGCATTGGAAATGGTCAATGTCCCCATGTTCACCTCCAGTCCCCAAATTCCTCTCTTCCTTATTTTTCTGTAATCTGAATCAAAAGCATGCTGTTGCCTTTCAACATCAGAAAGGGTATCCTGATCCAAATAAATGACTTGTCCATCTAGAATCAAGGTATCACCTGTGGTTACAAAAGACAAAACCTCATTGGAAAAAATGAGCATCCCCGAAACCAACAGGAGTGTTTTCAATGGACTAGGGCTTTGCGTTTTCGCCAATCTTAACGCGGAGTGAGCGCCCTTTCTTGGGCTTTTCACCCTTAACAGGTAGCGGCTCCGCTTTCTTCAACTCTTGTTGCAATTCCTGACTTGTTACGAGGGATTTTTCTGAATTGGTTTCAGTAACGGGTAAGGTAATCAAAGGTTCTTGCTCATTGATCTCTGTTGAAGTTTCTTTATGGGCTGTAACAGTCTGATCATTGGCACTTACTCCCTTACTAGCTATTGTGGTTTTCTTTTTGGAAGCAATGACTGTTGGATTTTTCACTTGAATCTCGGTACTCCCTTTCATTTTCTGATCAATTGGAGATGTGGCGGGTTTTCCAATTGTACTTGTTTCCTTTACTTCAGATCTGAATTGACCATTCTGTAAATTATTGCCGTTGAAAAACAACAGTGCCAACAAAGAACTAAGTCCCAATGCTAGGTACCAAACATTGAATGATTGCCATTGAAAATAGAAAAAACCGTTTCTATTGCTCTTCTTGATTGCCGCATGCATGATGTGCTCAGGTGGCTGCACCTCTGCATTTCTTATTTGTTCAAACATGGGATGATTCCATTTTCCTTCGCTCATACGATCATAATTTTATTCATCTTTTGTAACTCATTTTGAATGTGCACTTTTGCTCTAGACAATTGTGACTTGGAAGTATTGATGTCAATGCTCAACATCTCTGCAATTTCCTTGTGCTTGTATCCTTCGATTACATACAAATTAAAGATAGTTTTGTATCCATGCGGCAGTTGTTGTATGCATGTATGCATCTCTTCCATTGAAAACTCTTGACTCCAAGCATCGTGCTCATTGGCCAACTCAAAAACACCATCATCAATATCTTTCTCTAAATGTTTCTTAATGGCCTTGCGGTAAAACGTAATAGAAGTATTCACCGCAATTCTCCTCAACCAACCTTCAAAACTACCATCAAAATGATAGGTATGAATGTGATTATAAATTTTGACAAAAACCTCCTGAAGCACATCCTGAGCATCCATCTTGTTTTTGGCATAGCGCAAACAAATGGCATAGAGTAGTCCCGAATATTGTTTGTATAAGCGCTCTTGTGCCCAGCGCTCTCTTGCACAACAACCTCGGATGATATCCTCCATTTTTTCTTTCATGCTAACCGCATTAAATCGTCTAACTAAAGATACAACGCTTTTTGGCGCAAAATGGTTGCTCCCCTACATAAATTTAGAAATGGCCTCTCCTCGATTCTTTGTTAAAATCCGGTAATCCAGAAAATAAACCAACCTAAAACTCACACTTCCACTAATAGGGATTTGGGCTGTCGTCCTAAAATCTTCTAATAAATCACTTGGTATTTCCGAAACCTCATCAATCTGGCTCCATTTCCAGGCAAAATTCAATTCACTACCTGGTGTAAAATTCCATTTGTAGAAAAAGTCAACTGTAAATGAATTGAAATTTCTGTTAGCGATAGAAGATGATGATCCCTCTTCCCAACCATTATAATCTGTCGTTGTCAATTCTCCATTGCCATCCAATCCATAAAATTGATGATAGCGAGAATAGCCCCAATAGTGTCTTACCCTACAATTGAATGACATCAATGGATTCACGGCATAGGTTGCGGTAAGCACATTGGTGTGCGAAATGGCATCTCGTCGACCAAAGACCGGTGTGTTATCCTTAGAATCATGAAAAGTAGCAAATCCGATGTCATTAAAGTGCTGTTGCAAACTGTATACATAGATCAACATCCAATGATCATTAATTCTGTATCGTGGTGAGAATCTGAAGTTCTGAATGGTTCTGGCATTGTCCTCGTAAATTCCATACCTACCACCCACATCGATAGCCAACTGCCTCCTGTAATCTGTTGAAATCCATCCACCAATCTCAACATGAGCAAAATCATGAAACTTCATTCCCCATACCCTGGGCTCGAAATAATTGTATGCTCTGACAGGTTCCGTGTGAATGGAAACATTGTACGTAGTAAACTTCTTGGTGTTTAAGCCCAATTCCCAATCGATTTCTAAACTGGAGAAAGCTCGGGGCGCATAAAGACTTTCACGAGCCACATTCAGCTCACTCCACATGCGGTTAAAAGGTCCAAAAGGCTTGTATAATCGGTAGGCCAGATTCAGATATTGTCCCCATGAATTATTAGCCTGTAAGAATCCCAAATCATTGGGGTTGTAACCGTCACTTTCCATGTAGTAGCCTGCTGACCCAGTCAAATTACCGCTTAACCTTGACACTGCAGCACCGTGGGAAAATCCCTTCTGATTCAATTTTTGCTTAGAAAAATATTGATCTCCTCTTCGCAAAGAGGAAGCACCCCACGAACTAAATGACCAATCATTGGCTTTATCCTTAAACTCAAAGTTGTAAGCAGAAACATTAGCGTCATAAATTGAGCCTGCTCTTGTCACATTGGTATTGGTATAGGTGATGTATGAATTGTTTTTTAAGTTCTGGTCCATCACAAAAACATTGTAATTGGATAAAGGTTGTGTTTCAATCTGACGTTCCACACCCAATGAATCTCTAACTATTGCATAAGAAGGAGCTGTAACACTATTCAATAAGCCAATTCCAGTATTGCCTTTAGTTCTGCCGGAAATTTTGGTGCTATTAAAAAGTTGACTCTCCATTGGATTGCTTACAACCACATCGCCTTCATTTAAATCATTGTACAAACTGAAAGCTCCCGATGGTGCACCTCCAACTCTTCTTGAATAAAAAACTCCTGACTTATTGAACAATTCCGTCCCTTCCATGAAAAATGGTCTATTGTCCTGAAATTCGATTTCAAATGGAGTTAAGTTAAGTATAAGCTGATCGCTTATGGTTTGACCGAAATCTGGTATCAATGTGGCATCAAGTGTAAAAGCGTCATTCAATCCCATTTTAACGTCAACTCCACCATTGTATGAAAAACTTGATGGACTACCTTCTGAATAATTGTAATAGCTACTCAGATATGGAAATAGAAAAAAACGCTTGGGTGTCTTGACATTTTTAATACCTGTAAGTTTTCCCATCTGAGCCAACTCTCCTGGACCATTGGGATCAACTGGATTCCACTGAGATACCTCTCTATGACGTCTAATTTCTCTTGCAAAATTGATATCCCATTCTTGAACAGCTTTTTCAGGAAATCTTAACGCTGCAAAAGGAATTTTAAACTCTGCGCACCACCCCTTTTCATTGATATGAACTTTGCAATCCCAAACTGCATTCCAGCTTACATCAGGTTCATCTGATCCCGCGGTAATGCGACCGTCCCATTGTTCGCCCCAAGGGGAAACACCAAACGAAAATCCATTGATTCCATCTTGATAACAATTGATGGTAATGGCACACCAATCACTGTTCCCGTCACCATCCCTTCCAGAAAGTTGTTTTAAAATACTATCTGGATGATTGTCATAACAAAAGAAACCTACATAAAGAGCCTCCTGGGTATACACTACTTTGACCTCACTGGGCTGTACCACAGGACCGCCTGGCACCGGAAGTTGTTCTGTGAAATCGGCAGCCCTTGACACATCTCCCCAAATCTCAGGCTCCAAAATACCATCCAACTTTGGAGGACGGGCCACCAAGGAAGCTTCCAAAACATTCTGAGTCAATCCTGAAAAGGCACAAAAGGCAAAACTCAAAATTTGTAAAACAATAAACGGGTTTCCTTGTTTTTTCATCGGTAGCAAAAATAACCTACTACTTTTGCACACGATGAAATTTTTAACGCATTTCTTTTTGTTCTGCCTGATAGTCGGCACCCCTGTTTTTTTATTTGCTCAAGAAAAATTTACCATCAGCGGTGAAATTCGCGAATCCCGCACCGGAGAAACTATGATCGGTGCTGTTGTTTTCTTGGCCGGTACCCCATATGGAGCAACCACCAACAATTTCGGTTACTACAGCATCACAGCGCCAGCTGGACAGTATCAACTAAAGATAAGTTTTGTCGGCTTTCAAGAGATTGTGCAATCCATTCAATTGAACAAAAACGCATTGCTCAATTTTAATCTATTAGAATACAACAGCCGTGACCTAGTGATTCAAGCAGACCGCAATAGAAACACAGAGAGCACTGATATGGGGCGCATTGAGCTACCGATTGATCAAATCAAAAAGTTACCCGTTGTATTTGGAGAGGTGGATATTTTGAAAACCATTGCACTCTTGCCCGGTGTTCAAAGTGCGGGTGAAGGAAATACTGGTTTCTATGTTCGTGGAGGCGGGATTGATCAAAACCTCATTTTATTGGACAATGCCACTGTTTACAATGCATCCCACCTTTTTGGCTTCTTCTCCGTTTTCAATGCGGATGCTGTTAAAAACATTGAGTTGTTCAAAGGAGGTGTCCCTTCAGGATATGGAGGCCGATTATCCAGTGTTTTGGACATTTCACTGCGCGACGGTAACTACAAAACATTCCATGGCACAGGTGGTATTGGAACAATCGCTTCTCGATTTACAGCTGAAGGACCAATAAAGAAAGACACCTCATCTTTCATCATTTCTGGAAGAAGAACTTACATCGATTTCCTTCTGAAACCGCTGATCAACAGCCGACCCAACATCCAAGGAACGGGTTATTATTTTTACGACTTAAACGCCAAATTCAATTACAAACTGAGCAGCAAGGATTGGATATCTATCAGCGCGTATTTGGGACGTGATGTCTTTAGCTTTAACAGCGCCAAGGCCGGATTTTCCACTAAAATACCTTGGGGCAATGCAACAAGTACTTTGCGTTGGAACCACGTGTTCAGCCCAAAACTTTTCATGAATACATTGTTTTACTTCACAGATTATTCATTTAGCTTCGAAGGTGGGCAAGAGGAATTTACTTTTGGTTTAAAAAGCGGTATCCGTGATTATGGATCTAAAATTCAGTTCAGTTATTTCCCTAATCCCAACCACAAAGTCAAATGGGGTGTTGATTACACCTATCATATTTTCACACCCAACAATACCTACGCCACCAGTGGAGATACCCAATTTAACTTGAACAATAGCAGCCGATTAAACTCACATGAATCCGCTGCCTACATTCAGGATGAATGGGATATCAATGAAAAACTCAAAGTCAACATTGGATTAAGACAAAGCTACTTCTTGCACACAGGGTCATTTACCCGCTTCATTTATCCAGAAACAACAGGACTTATTGGTGGTGGTTCTCCACAAACCGTAACGTATGGAAACGGTGAGAAAGTAGCAGACTACTGGGGATTTGAACCCCGACTTTCAGGTAGATATTTAATCAAAGAAGGAGCCAGTATCAAAGCGGGATACAATAGGAATTTCCAATATGTACATCTCAATAGCTTCTCCCCAACATCTCTGCCAACAGATGTCTGGCTGCCAAGCACAGATAGATTAAAACCGCAATTCTCTGATCAATACAGCATTGGATACTTCCGTGACTTCAACGAAAACAAATGGGAAAGCAGTGTTGAAATATATTACAAAGACATGTTCAATATCTCCGAGTACCAAGAAGGTGCGGACCCATCACAAACCGTAAACGACAACATCGATAATTTGCTGTGGTTCGGAAAGGGTTGGAGCTATGGAGCTGAGTTCTTTTTGAAACGAAATACCGGCAATCTAACGGGCTGGATTGGATACACCTGGGCCAAGACGATGCGTCAATTTGATGAGATCAATGAAGGCAGGGCATTTCCTTCCAGATGGGACAGAAGGCACGATTTTAATTTTGTCATGAACTACAAGATCAATGAACGTGCTGACATAGGATTTGTGTTTGTATACGCCACTGGTAACGCTATCACATTGCCAACCTCTCGATACTTCTATCAAGGTAATGTCATTGATGTCTATGGTGACAGAAACAGTTTTAGAATGGCTCCATACCACCGATCTGACATTTCTTTAAACTTGATCTCTAAAAAGAGCATTGAACGACAAGAGCGGGCTAAGCTCAATCCACATCTCAATACCCGAGTATTTATTTCGAGCTGGAATTTCAGTATTTACAATCTTTACAACAGAAGAAATCCATACTTCATCTATTTTGCAGCTGAAGGAGACTTTAGTCTAGGTACTTTTCAAACCAAAGCTTATCAGGTTAGTCTATTCCCCATTTTACCCAGCGTAACCTGGAATTTTGAATTTTAATGAAATCACTTGCCTACCTCAATAAGTATTTATGGAAGTATAGAGGCCGCATGATGGCAGGCTTTTTTTTCATTCTACTCACCAATATTTTCAATGTCTACGCACCTCAAATTATCGGTGAAGGAATTGACTTTGTTGCCATAATAATCCGAGAGCAAGAAAACATTCATAAAAATGATGTTGTCATAAAAACCCCTGAATCGCTGCATTGGATAAGCTCATTGACCGGATGGGGAGATGAACTCACGCTGAATGCGCAAAATTGGAAGGATTACAGCCTGTACATCGGTTTGCTTTTGGCCACTGGATACATCGTTGTATATCTGATAAAAGGATTATTTCTATTTTATCAAAGACAGAGTCTCATTGTGATGTCAAGGCACATTGAGTATGATTTAAAGAACGAGATCTACCAGCAATACCAAAACTTAGATGTTTCATTTTACCGCCAAAACAGAACGGGTGATTTAATGAACCGCATCAGCGAAGACGTCAATCGCGTTAGAATGTATCTGGGTCCTGCGGTTATGTACACCATCAATTTGGTCATCTTGATTGTCCTTTGCGCAGGGGTAATGTGGAACATTGATGCTACGCTCACCTTGTATACTTTGGCACCCATGCCACTCATGATGGTGGGTATTTTCTATGTTAGTACAATCATTAATAAACGCACGGAGAAAGTTCAAAGGCAGCAAAGCAAACTGACAACAATCGTTCAAGAAACTTTCAGTGGAATTCGTGTCATCAAATCTTTTAGGAAAGAAAAAAAACTATCCAATGATTTTCAAAAGGAAAGTGATCAATACAAGGGATTACAGATGAAATTGGTAAAATCAGATGCTTTGTTTATGCCGGTCATCAGCATATTGGTAGGACTCAGCACCATTCTCACCATTTACATTGGTGCATCACAAGTAGAAAAAGGGGCTATAACAGTTGGGACAATTGTCCAATTTGTATTTTATGTCAATCAACTCACATGGCCTTTTGCCAGTGTTGGCTGGGTAACTAGTCTTGTTCGGAAAGCAGAAGCTAGCCAAACCCGTATCAATGAATTTCTTCAGGCAAAACCCATCATTCAAAACAATCCAACTGTTTCTTCCCCAATTCATGGAAATATCATATGGAAAAATGTTTCCTACACCTATCCTGACACTGGCATTAAAGCTTTGAAAAATGTGAGTTTTGAATTAAAGCAAGGACAATCCATGGGAATCATTGGCAAGACAGGGTCAGGAAAATCAACGCTTTTCCAATTGATGACTAGAAACTTTGATCCCATCCAAGGTGAAATTGCGTTTGAAAATACCCCACTTCCTCAATTGGATTTAATACAAATAAGAAAATCCATAAGTTGGATACCGCAAGAAGTTTTTTTGTTTTCTGATACCATCAAAAGCAACATTCTTTTTGGGAAAGATGATGCAAGTCAAGAAGATTTGATTGCCGCTGCAGATGATGCAGGCGTTCTTCAAGACATTCTGCAATTTCCGCAACAATGGGAAACTGTTTTGGGAGAGCGAGGCATCAACATCAGTGGTGGACAAAAACAGCGGATATCCATTGCGCGTGCATTCATTACGAGTCCTCAAATTTTACTTTTGGATGATTGCCTATCTGCTGTGGACACAGCGACAGAAGAAAAAATCCTTCGAGGAATCAAACGAAGAATGAAAAATAGAACCAGTGTCATCATTTCACACCGCGTCTCTTCTATTCAGCATTGTGATTTGATATTGGTCTTGGACAATGGACAAGTGATGGAGAGTGGAAGTCATGAAGAACTCCTTGCTAAAAAAGGAATCTATCATCACTTCTATCAAATGCAACATGAGCAAAATGCAACCTCTTGATGTGAATCAAATTGGTAACTGACATCGGTCATCATTTCTTTTCACTCCACTTCTGATATTCGCAACTTAAAAGAAAAGTTGCTATGCGCATAACCATAGACATCACTCCCGAGACCACGCTGAATGATTTAAAACTAGCGTTTGCGCAACATTTCTCTTATTTGAAATGGGAATTTTTTCGCAGATCACATCAACATCATGAGGGATCACCCAAGAAAGAAATGATCACCGAGAATCCAAAAATGCACCATGTCACTGAAAAGATTGAACGCAACCATATCGAATTTCATGACACCACCTCTGTGCAAGATGTAGAGCAATTGGTTTGGGATGCCTTTGGACTATCTGTTCAAGTCTTTAGAAAGAGTGGAAATCTCTGGTTAGAAACCACAGTGACTGACCAATGGTCATTAGCTTACCAAAATGAACAAGGTCGTGAACTAAGCGAAAAATTCGACCGCAAGAAATAACCAACATGAATTGCTACCACTGCGGTGAAAAAATCAGTGGCCCTGTTGTAACACATAACAACTTATCATTTTGTTGTTATGGATGTCAATCTGTTTACATGCTTCTTGAGCAAAATCAACTGTGCTCTTTTTATGACAATCCTAAAAGAAAACTGAGCAAAGCTCCTCCCATTGAAAAATATAGCCATCTAGACAACACTGAAGTAGCCGAACAGTACATTCAATTCAGTTCAAAGGAAAAAAATCTAATTCAATTTAGAAGTCCTTTCATACAGTGCGCTTCATGTGTTTACCTATTGGAAAAACTTCATTTACTCCAAGCAGGAATACTAGAAAGCCGTGTGCATTTCTCTCAACAATCTGTTGCCATTCAGTACAATCCGAAAATTATCACTCTTCGCCAATTGGTGGAGTGGTTGACCTATATTGGTTATGAACCTGTCTTGGATCATGAAAAAGCAGACAATTCATTTTGGAAAAAAATTCAGAGAGATTATTGGATCGCCATTGCCGTTAGTGGATTTTGCTTTGCCAACATCATGTTGCTCAGTTTTCCTGAGTATCTCCATTTGGACATGTCCGATTCCAAGGCGATGACAATGCTTTTTAGATGGATCAATCTTGCCCTTGCCACTCCAGCGTTATTTTGGGGAGGTCGAACTTTCTTTTTAAAAACAATTCAAGGTCTGAGAGCCAAGACCATTCCCATTGATGCTCCTTTGGTACTGAGCTTACTACTCACATTTTCCAGATCTATCTATGAAATCATTTCTGGAACCGGAGCAGGCTACCTAGATTCGATGACTGGAATAATTTTCTTCATGCTCATTGGAAGATACATCCAAGAATCTACCCAACATCGACTTCACTTTCAACGAACTTACAAATCGTTCTTTCCAATTAGTTCATTGCGCATCAATAATAAAAAAAGGGAATGGATTGCTTTGTCTGAAATCAATGCTGGTGATGAACTTATGATTCATTCCCGTGAGATGATCCCATGTGATGGTGAACTGCTGAGTGACCACGCCTTGATAGATTACGCGTTTGTAACCGGTGAATCAAGGCCACAGGCTGTTCAATGTGGCGACAAACTATTTGCCGGTGGAAAACAAATGGGCGGGACATTTATCATGCGCGCCAATCAAAAAGTAGAACACAGCTATTTGATTAACCTTTGGAATGACAATACCTCAGAAAAGAACAAAATAAAACAGACGTGGGTAGACCGATGGGCCAATCATTTCACATTGTTCTTACTGGGCTTAACTGTTTTGTCTTTTGTTTACTGGTTCAAATTAGATTGGAACCGAGGACTGCATGCCGCAACCACCATACTTATTGTTGCCTGCCCTTGCGCGCTTTTACTCTCATCTGCATTTACGCAAGGAGCTGCACTTTACAACTTGAGTAAAATCGGATGCCATGCTAAAAACGCACGTGTACTAGACACATTAGCATCTGCCAATTATATAGCTTGGGATAAAACAGGTACAATTACCACCAAAGATGTTCACGTAGAATGGAAGCTACAACCAGACTCAAATCACCTTCCCGCCGTTCACATTTTGGCTCAACAATCTACCCACCCCATCAGTCAGTCGTTGTGCAATAAAACAAAAAATTACCGTCAGGATACTCCTGTTTCACAATTTATCGATGAGCCGGGAAAAGGAATTTCCGCTATGATCAATGGTCAGTTTTACAAAATAGGAAATGCAGAATGGGTTGGTGTGAAAGCGCTCAACAATATCAATGCTTACATCAGTTGTAATGGAAATATCATTGGAACAATATTACTCCATCATCCCATCAGGAAAGGGATGAAGAGGGTACTGACACACCTGAACGAGTCATTTGGACAAACCGTTCTAAGCGGAGACCCCATGAAATTCTCTTCTGAAATATTGTCTATTCTACCTCCAGGTTGCCATCCATTTCATGGATTGAGTCCGAAACAAAAAAGAAATCACATTTTACAACTTCAAGGACAAAACAAAAAAGTAGTCATGTTCGGTGATGGCCTTAACGATGCAGGAGCACTGTCCTCTGCAGATGTCGGCATAGCCATCACTGAAGATGCCTTTGGCTTTTCTCCATCCTGTGACATGATTATTGAAGGAAGACAAATTGATAAAATCCCTCAGATCATTCAATATGCAAAAGACCAACAGAGCATTGTCCGATGGAGTTTTGGAATTAGCCTATTGTACAACATAATAGGCCTATCTGTTGCCGTTCAAGGACAAATGCATCCATTGATAGCGGCCATACTCATGCCCACTTCAAGCATTACCATCATGTCCTTTACATCATTGATGGCTTATTGGAAACGTCCCCGCTAACGGAGGTTCCAATCATTACTCCTATATTTGTGTCATGTTGGATTACGAAATCAAAATCAGCCCTTCATCCACCATTGATGTCTGGGGAAAAATCAGTCTAGGCGCAGTGGTCATGGGACTATTTTACCTCATCCCTAACCGTTGGGAAGGCTTGCCCATACTTCCTTTTGAATGGGCCGGCATTACTTTGGTGGCGCTTACGCTCAATTGGAGAAAGGCACTAGCCTCCCTACTGCTTTTTCAATTAACCATCATTTTGATTGCTGTATATTTTCAAGGTTATTCAGTCAAAGCATTGTTATCACTCCCTGGAATGATGATGGCAGAAATTGCAGCTGTTGTCATTACGGCCAGATGCAATGAGTGGAAAGATGCTTATTTGCCCTGGTGGAATTTTATGATTGCAGTTTTGGGTATGACCATAATTCTGCTGGGCTCTGCCTTTTGGATGAAAGCCTTGGGTGATCAAAATTGGACACAACTCATCAAAGCCATGTACACTGGCATTCTTATGCTTTCTGCGTTTCTATTAATGCTGCAACAAATGCTTTGGAGACTAATCAAAGGGAGAGAATCTTATTACAACAAAAAATGATCAATTACGATATCAATCAAGGCATAGCCACCATCACGTTGAACAGACCAGATAAGTTCAATAGTTTCAACCGTCCAATGGCAGATGCTTTCAATGCTGCTTTACAAGAAGCTAGCTCAGATGAAAATATCAGATGCGTTATCATCACAGGTGAGGGCAAAGCCTTTTGTGCTGGTCAGGATTTACAAGAAGCCATTGACCCCAATGGTCCAGGTTTAAAAAAAATCATTGAAGAAGGTTACAACCCTTCCATTTTGCGCATAACAGAAATGCCCAAGCCCGTCATTGCTGCGGTCAATGGCGTAGCTGCTGGTGCTGGCGCTAACATTGCATTGGCCTGCGACTTTGTCATTGCCAAGCAAAGTGCTTCATTTATTCAAGCTTTTTCCAAAATTGGATTGATTCCCGATAGCGGTGGCACTTATTTCTTACCTAGACTCATTGGTTATCAGAGAGCATTGGCGCAAATGATGTTGGGCGATAAAATCAGCGCAGATGAGGCCATGCAAATGGGAATGATTTATCAAAGTGTCCATGATGAACAATTCAATGAAGCCATACAAGCACTAGCCACCCAATTGTCCAATATGCCAACAAAAGCATTGGCACTAACCAAATTCGCGCTGCAAAAAAGCATGCAATCTGATTTACCTACGCAACTAGAAAATGAATTGCACGGCCAATTGGAAGCAGGCAACTCCCTCGATCATAAGGAAGGTGTTCAAGCATTTTTAGAAAAAAGAAAACCCATTTTCCAAGGCAAATAAGACATGTCACAGGATTGGATTAATGTAAAAGATCGATTGCCAATGGATGGTCAGCGTGTTTTGGTTTTTGTCCCAAATAACAAACACTTCCTTCCGGGTAAAAGCGGGGAATTCGAGATGCGCGAGGTGATAATCATGAAGTTTTGTGAAAACTTTTACCCCGCTGAAAGCGAAAGAGGTATAAAGTACGGTGTGCATTTTTGGTCTGGTGAAGGAAACAGCAATTGTTTTTTCCACGCTGTCACCCAATGGATGCCCCTGCCAGAATAGATTTATCTTGTAAATATTTTCCCGATTCAATCCTCAAACCGGTATCTGCAGATATTCACTTTTAATACTCAAAACGAATATTTGCGCCGTCAATCTGAACATGCTCAATGACATTGACGTCTTCCGCGTGAAAATCTTTGGTCAAACGAATGTAATTATCAGAGTATCCTGACATACGTCCATCTTCATTTACACCTTCCCACAGCACACTTCTTTCTTGACCAATGAAGGACTGATAGAACGCCCTTTTCTTTTTCTCAGAAAGCAATCTCAACTGAGTCGTTCTCTCTTGGCGTTTTGGAATGGGCACTACCTCTTCAATGCGCAACGCTGTGGTGTTGGCTCGTTCACTATAGGTAAATACATGAAGGTATGAAACGGGCAATTCTTGAATAAAGGTCATTGTATTTTGAAACAACTCATCCGTCTCTCCCGGAAACCCTGTGATAACGTCAACACCAATGCAAGCATGTGGCATTTTCTCTTTGATGGCAATCATTCTAGACCGATACAAATCAGTACGGTACCGTCTGCGCATGGCGCGCAATATCTCATCATCGCCGCTCTGCAATGGCACATGAAAATGCGGCATAAACTTTTGAGACCTGGCCACAAAGTCAATAATTTCCTCTGTTAACAAATTGGGTTCTATGCTAGATATGCGGTATCGCTCAATACCGTCAAGTTCATCCAATGCTTTAATCAAGTCAAAAAAAGTCTCTCCGTTATGTGCACCAAAATCACCAATATTGACTCCTGTTAAAACTATTTCCTTGGCTCCTTTTGAAATGGCCAATTTGGCTTGCACAATGGTATCCGATATGCTTGCGCTTCTTGATCTTCCGCGCGCCAGAGGAATGGTACAAAAGGCGCAGAAGTAATTGCATCCATCTTGTACTTTTAGAAAAGTTCGGGTTCTATCACCCGAAGAAAAGGAAGGGACAAATTCATTGACCTCTTTGATGTGCCCTACCACAATTTTATTTCGCTCCTCCGATTTTTTCTGAATGTGATCCAGTATCTTAAATTTCTCGTTGGCACCTAATACAACACTTACGCCATCAATCTGTGCAATTTCTTCTGGCTTCAATTGCGCATAGCAACCTACAACAGCCACAAACACTTCTGGATTAATCTTAATGGCACGTCGTACAATATTTCTGCACTTCTGATCTGCTTGATCTGTAACGCTGCAAGTGTTGATGACCAAAACATCGGGATGTTCATTCATCTCAACTTTTGCATAACCAGCCTCCGCTAAAATCTTAGAAATCTCACTGGTCTCAGCAAAGTTCAATTTGCATCCCAATGTATGAAATGCCACTTTAGGTCCTGCTGCGCTCATGGTATCTTTTTAAAACAACAATGGCTATCGATCCACCAACTACCATTACCAATGCTATGACCATGGCTTGGGTCCATTTCATTCCAAAGTACTCTACAAAATTATTGACCCTTATTTGCTCAATGAAAAATCGCTCAATACCATTCATCACCAAATACAGCGCAAAGATGACTCCTGGAATTTGAATACGCTTGCGCAATGACCAAAGAACAAAAAATATCATTGTGGCCAAGATGGTCTCATACAAGGGTGTAGGGAAAACTGGAATTTCGAGGTGAGTTCCATAACCAGGAAATATGACACCATTCTCAATAGGCACTCCCATTCCCAAAACATTGTTGGGGTAATCATATGACCAAAGCCAATCTGGAAAAATCTTCATCCAACTTGGAGCAGGTGAAGCATTGTCTATTCCCCAGTCGCCGTCACCGCTGGTTTGACATCCCATAC
Source organism: uncultured Chryseobacterium sp. (assembly GCA_964576575.1). Classification (GTDB taxonomy): domain Bacteria; phylum Bacteroidota; class Bacteroidia; order Flavobacteriales_D; family Sanyastnellaceae; genus CAMCTV01. The sequence continues at coordinate 11,821 of CAZNVU010000018.1, read as the reverse complement.
GACCAATGCCATAGGCCAATATCATACCTGGTGCTGCTGCGTCTGATAAGTTGAGCAATGGAAGATTTTTCTTCCTAGCGTAGATCAAAACAACTATTGAACCCACAATAATTCCACCATAAATGGTGAGACCACTTGTGAAATTCTCCAAAGAGGGGTTGCTAAAAAAGACAACCAATTCATTGGGGTTTTCCAAAAGATGGAACAACTTAGCTCCTGACATCCCTGCTATTGCCGCAACAAAAGTGATGGATCCTACCAAAAGATGCGCAGGCTCTTCTACAATCTGTTCCTTGGGTTGGGGCAATTGGGCTTTCTTATCTTCCCAATACTTCCAACCTCCCAAAATCAAAGCCAGCAAAATACCCAACAACGGATAACCATCACCAGACATCAATGCTTTTTGAGCCATGCCATGGGCAAATATCTCATTGCTATTGACAAAAAGAAAAATCATTTTCCAACCCAAAAAGAAACCCAGAACAGCATTGGTAATAATCTCACTCCATTGAGGTCCTGCACCCAATATCTGCTTTACTTTTTGTACGGGAAAGACTCCCTTTTGCTCCATCCGCTTCATTTCCATCTTGAGCAATACACTTGCCGTGATAAAAGCAAGGGCAACAAAAAAACCGAAACTATTGACCAACTTGAGGAATGGCAAATCCAGTCCTAAAAGATCTAAAAGGGCATGATAAAGGGTTGGGTACATGTTACAAATATAAGGCGCATCAGTTGGCCGATGAGAGGCGCTCCCATTCTTCTATGCAAGTAACACCTTTGTCATCCGCATACCATTTGTGAATCATGGTAATAAAAGTTTCTTTGGTCAATCCCTCCGACTTCCACTGTGTAACTGCATCCTGCAATACTTTAGGTCTAGCCCCCCACTGCTCCTCTACAACTCCTTCCCGATTGATAAATAAAAACATGGGAACTGCTCGCGCACCATTGGTCAGGTATTGATCCATCAGATCCAAATTCTCATCCCGCACAACAATTCGCAAATCATGTCCTTTGGCAACTGCCCACTTCTGCATAAAAGGCAATATCTGAGCGCTATCCCCGCACCAACCCTCAGTAATGACAAGAATCCTTTTAGAGTCCTTGGCGCGGGCAACCGGAGCAATATCTCCATGTTTGTCAATTCTATTCATTCGTTGCTCATTCAAAATGCTGTAAGCCAATAAATCCGCGGATTGATTTGGCCCCGTGACCATTTCCTTGGCATGTAAATCATGCATCAAAGTCCTAAAATCACCATAAGACAGGCCTTTGGCCCAATAATTCTCTATATCCAATTGATTCATGGTGCAAAAATGCAATGATTTAATCTTGTAGACCAAATCATTTTACGCAGAAAAAACTTGACATGATAAGTATTTCGTTTATATTTGTTTATCCCTACACAAGTAGGTTTTAATTTTTTTAATTTTTATTACATGAACATTTTTGTTTCAGGCTTACCCTTCAGCCTTACTAGAGAAGAGTTAGAAAGTGCATTTCAGGCTTTCGGTAATGTAACTAGCGCACGCATCATCAAAGATCGTGACACTGGTCGTTCACGTGGATTTGGTTTTGTAGAAATGGATAGCGATGACGCTGCTCATTCTGCTATCTCAGCATTGGATCAAAGCGAGTTGAAAGGTCGCCGTATCAATGTGAAAATTGCTGAAGAGCGTGCTTCAAGATAATACTTTACCAGTACAAATGAAAAATCCGCTTTCGAGCGGATTTTTTTTGCTTTTCAATTTGATATCGATATCGTCAATTCATCACAAAAGGGACTTCCAAATGGAAATCTGGAACTTTGGCAATAAACAATTCCTTGGTCAATCCATGCTGCATGGTGTAATAACCCGTCATGCGACCGCGGGGACTGCGCAAATCACAAGCTGAACTGTACACAAATGTCTCATTGGCCGCTATAAACGGCTGCTCTCCAACGACACCAGCTCCCTCAACTTCCCTGCAATGGCCGGATGAGTCAAAAATATCCCAAAACCTGCGTGTCAACTGCACAGGAAAATCATTGGTGTTCGTGATGCTTATTTCGTAGGAAAAAACGAAACTATTCAAAACAGGGCTTGATATCCCAGGCTCGTACTTGGCCAAGACATCAATCTTTACTCCTGCGGTAGTTAACGTCAACATGAGAGCGAAGATAAATCATTTCATCCACAACTTTGTTGATAAGTCGCTGTTTTATTTGAAAAACACGCGTTATGAGGTTCACTTACCACTTTAATTTGCTTACCAATATTAATTTAGCTTTATGAAAAAAATTATACTTCTAACCGTGTTTTCTCTTGCCCTGACTGCTGGATTTGCACAAGAGCGTGCACGCCCAACTTGTAATGACAGCGATGAAGGATTTGTCTATGAGGCAGATCGTTTTGCGGATATTCGAATATTAAGATACCGCATTCCCTGCTTTGAGCTGTTGACAACCAAACAAAAGGCCCTTGTGTACTATTTGACCCAAGCCGGTCTTGCTGGTCGTGATATTATGTGGGCCCAAAATGGTGAGTATAACTTGCACATCAGAAATATCTGTGAGGCCATTTATAGAAGTTACCCTGGCAACAAGGATAACCCAGAATGGAAGGCCTTCGAAACCTATCTCAAACAACTTTGGATGAGCAATGGTATTCATCATCATTACTCCAATTTGAAACACCAACCGCAGTTCTCAGAGAAATATTTTGATCAACTTTTAAATGAATCAAAAATTGATTGTCATGATTACCACAAAAAAGTAATCTTTGATCCAACCATAGCTCCGCGAAAAGTGGAGAAAGATGCCAGCAAAGGTTTGGTAGAAAACTCAGCCGTCAACTTTTATGGCAAAGGCATTACCACCGCAGAGGCTCTTGCCTTCTATCAAAGTAAAATCAAGCCCGATGATAGAACACCATTGTCTTATGGAATCAACGCAGATTTAATTAAAGTAAATGGTAAAATTCAAGAAGAAGTTTACAAAGTTGGAGGCAAATATGGCAAAGCTTTAGAGCAAGTGGTTTATTGGCTGGAAAAAGCTGAGAAAGTAGCGGAAAATGATAAACAAGCAGTTGCATTGCGCAAGCTCATTTTGTTTTACAAAACCGGTGATCTTAAAGCTTGGGATGAGTTCAACATTCAATGGGCTAGAGCAACAGAGGGAGATATCGATTTCATTCACGGATTTGTTGAGGTATACAACGACCCCCTTGGTAACCGAGGATCATATGAAGCAATCGTTGAGATTAATGATTTTGAAGCCAGTGCGCGCATGAAGAGCATGATGGATCATGCACAATGGTTTGAAGATAATAGCCCTACAGACAAAGCCTACAAGAAAGATAAAGTGGTGGGAATTACGTACAAAGTAGTGAATGTAGCGGGTGAGTCCGGAGATGCCAATCCGTCTACTCCTATTGGGGTCAACCTTCCCAATGCGCAATGGATCAGAACCATGTACGGATCAAAAAGTGTTAGTTTGGGAAATATTGAAGATGCCAATAACAAGGCGGGAGGCTCTGGAATACTGAAAGAATTTGCGCATGACGATGAGGAAGTTGAAAGAGCCATGAAATATGGCGAAACAGCAGGAAAGATGCATACCGCCATGCATGAAGTGATTGGTCACGCAAGTGGTAAACTCAAGGAGGGCGTTGCTCCATCTTCACAAACATTGAAAGAGTATGCATCAACCATTGAAGAAGGTAGAGCTGATTTGGTTGCCTTATACTACGTCATGGATCCCAAATTGGTAGAATGGGGATTAATGCCAAGCCTAGAGGTGGGCAAAGCTGAATATGATGGTTATTTCAGAAATGGACTTTTGGTACAACTTCGCAGATTGAAATTGGGCGAGGAAATTGAGGAGTCTCACATGCGTAACCGCGCCTGGATTTGCAACTGGATCATGGAAAAAGCTGCCCAAGAGGCAAATCCTTGTGTTGCAATAATCAACCGAGATGGTAAAACTTTTATCGATATCAGCAACTACGATCAAGTGAGAAAGCTAGTCGCATCTTTACTCAATGAAGTTCAACGAATCACTTCGGAAGGTGATTATGAAGCTGCCAGAAAATTGGCTGATGGCTATGGTAAGAAAGTGGACATGTCCATCCACAAAGAGGTACTTGATCGTTCAGAAAAATTGAACATTCCTCCTTACAATGGCTTTATGAATCCATTGTTAGTTCCGTTAGAGGATGAGCAAGGAAACATCAAAGATGTCCAAGTTACTTACATGGATAGCTTTGCCAAGCAAATGTTGATGTACAGTGAAAAGTTTGGATTTTTGAAATAAACGACAATATTCACAATTATGGGAGGCTGATTCTGTTAGAATCAGCCTTTTTTATTCCACGTTTTTGACCATCAAATAATGCGGCCCTATTTGAGGAATATCATAAACCTCCGACTTCACCTCCCATCCGCACTTCAAGTAAAATGGGACTGCAACCTCGCGCGCATCGCACCAAAAAGATTTTCCAGGGAATATACCCATCACATGATCCAACAACTGTTTACTCAATCCCATTTTTCTCAAGCTGGGATGGGCTGCCATTGCTCTCAGGCGAAGCGCATATTTTTTCCCGTTCACCTCCTTAGCCTCTTGCACTATGGTGCAACATGCCACAACCATCCCCTCAGCATTTCTCATTGAAAAATGCCTCGTTGTATCAGCAAAATCGACATCTAACAAACACTCCTCAATCGACGACTTGTGCGGCCATAAAACCAAAAAGCGCAATGAACGGAGGTCCATTGCGCTTTCTGCTTGAAAACTATAATTCATTTGTTCTTTATGCCAATACTGCCTTTACTTTATCAGCAGCTTCTTGCAACGTGATGGCACTGTGAACAGCCAATCCGCTATTGTCTATCAATTGCTTGGCCTCCTCTGCGTTGGTACCTTGCAAACGAACAATAATTGGAACTTCAATATTTCCCATGTTCTTGTATGCATCCACGACACCTTGAGCAACTCGGTCACAACGTACAATTCCTCCGAAAATATTGACCAAAATAGCCTTCACTGCAGAATCACGAAGAATCATTCTGAACGCTGTTTCTACACGCTTGGCATCAGCTGTACCGCCGACATCCAAGAAATTGGCAGGATCTCCACCGCTCAACTTGATAATATCCATGGTGGCCATTGCCAAACCTGCTCCGTTTACCATGCAGCCCACATTACCATCTAACTTCACATAATTCAAACCTGCTGCACCAGCCTCAACCTCAATGGGGTCTTCCTCTGTTACATCGCGCATGGCCAAATAATCTGGATGACGGAACAATCCGTTTCCATCAAAAGTAACCTTGGCATCAACAGCAATGACTTTGTCATCTGATGTTTTCAAAACTGGATTAATTTCAAACATGGATGCATCACAACCCACATAGGCAGCGTACAATGACTTAACAAACTTGCCCATTTGCTTAAACGCCTCACCGCTCAATCCCAAATTGAAAGCAATCTTTCTTGTTTGGAAATCTGTAACGCCTGTCAAAGGATCAATGGTTTCCTTATAAATACGCTCAGGTGTTTTCTCAGCAACCTCTTCAATATTCATTCCACCATCAGGTGAATAAACAATCACATTGCGTCCCTGACCACGGTCCAAAAGAACAGACATATAAAACTCTTTGGGCTCGCTAGCTCCTGGTGCATAAACATCCTCAGCTATGAACACCTTGCTAACTAACTTTCCTTCAGCCTTGGTCTGTAAAGTAACCAAATGTCCACCCAAAATCGCTTGGGCTTTCTCAGGCACTTCATCAACACTCTTGGCTAGGACAACGCCGCGAGAACCTGTCTCGGTTACTGTTCCTTTACCTCTTCCTCCTGCATGGATTTGTGCCTTCACAACAAACCATCCTGTGCCGGTTTCTTCTTTTAATCTTACAGCAGCATCCTTTGCCTCTTCAGGTGTTTCTGCTACATATCCGCGCTGCACGGCAACACCGTACTTGGCCAAAATACTTTTTCCTTGATACTCGTGAATGTTCATGGTAATAAAATTACGCTTGCGAAGGTAAGGGAAATCCTCCTTTACTTTGCAATTGTGATTGAGATCAAAAATATTAGAAAATCCTACGGCCCTTTAGAAGTTCTTAAAGGTGTCAATTTCACCATCAACCAGGGAGAAATCATGGCCATTGTTGGCGCATCTGGTGCAGGCAAATCAACACTCTTGCAAATCTTAGGAACGTTGGACCAACCTGATCACGGAGAAATCCTCTTCAATGGACAATCCATCTTTACTCTAAAAAATCAAGCGCTAAACGCTTTTCGAAATAAAGAAATTGGCTTTGTATTTCAGTTTCACAACCTATTGCCAGAATTCACAGCTATTGAAAACATCATGCTGCCTGCACTCATTAAGGGAGAGCCAAGTCAGAAAGCCAAAGAAAAGGCTTTAGAAATTATGAAAAGGCTTGATGTTGTTGAGAGAGCTCAGCACAAACCCAACGCACTCTCTGGTGGAGAGCAACAGCGCATGGCTGTCGCAAGAGCGCTGATGAACAACCCTGCCATCATTTTAGCCGATGAGCCTTCCGGAAATTTGGACAGCCGGCACGCAGAAGAATTGCATCAACTTTTCTTTGATTTGAGAAATGAATTTAACCAAACTTTTGTGATCGTGACCCACAATGAAAAATTGGCGGACCAAGCTGACCGCAAATTGACCATGACCGACGGTAGGATTCAATAATTTTCACGCATCCTTTTTTTATCTGATTATCTTTGAGGCATGCAATTTTTGCGACCAGAGATGTTGTGGGGGCTTTTGGCCTTGTCCGTGCCCATAGCAGTGCATTTGTTTAATTTTAAAAAGCAACGCATTGTCTATTTCCCTTTCACCTCTTTTCTGAAAGAAATCAAAGAAGAAACACAACAGCAATCCAAAATTAAACATTGGATTATTCTATTGCTAAGATTACTTGCCATCCTGGCTATTGTTCTTGCTTTTGCTCAGCCTACCTGGAATGAGCAATCCAACACCAGCGGTAAAAAAAACATTAGCATCTACATCGATAACAGCTTCAGCATGGAAAACCAAAAGGACGGCATCTCTCTTTTGGAAAACGCCAAGAACAAAGCGTTGGACATTGTCTTTGCGCATGGCGAAAATGACAACTTTCAAATCATCGCCAATGAATTCTCTGGAATTCAACAGCACTTTGTCACAAAAGACAAAGCACTAGATATCATTCAAAGTATCCAACCTTCCCCTCTCTCCAGACCTTTAACAGAAGTTTTGGAAAGGCAACTAGATTTACTCAGTAAAAAAACAGACCATCCTGCAGCCATCTACCAAATCTCAGACTTTCAAAAAAATCATCTCAACAATTTCAGAATCCCATCCAATTTCAATACTCCTTTGAGATGGGTACCAGTGCAAAATGTTGCGACAGATAATATTTATATTGACTCCATTTATTTTGAAATCCCTTATCATAGCCCAGCGCAGGAGGAGATTCTTCATGTTGTCTTAAAAAATGCAGGCAACAATCCTGTACAAAATGTGCGCTGTGAATTCTCTGTGAATCAACAAATCAAAGGTGTTACTTCAGAAGAATTACAGGGACAAGAACAAAAAGAAGTACTGTTCAAATTCACAAGTAATGGTGAAGGTATTCAAGAATGTAAAATCAACATCAACGATCAACCCATTGTATTTGACAATAACTTTTACTTTACCTACTGGATTGAAAAAGAAAGACCAATTGGAATCATCACCGATAAAACGTCCAATTCCAAAAGGGTTTTTCAAAATGATGCCCACTACCCTTCCACTATCCAGCAAATTAGTAATGCCAATCTCAACAGTATCATCAATAGTCCAATATTTATTTTGGAAAATCTGTCCAGCCCTGCAAGCGGATGGGTCAGCAGTATCAAAGCCAAAGTTGAAGAAGGTGGTACTTTGATTGTAATTCCGCCAGTACAAGAACACAATGTTGCGTGGTCAAATTTATACAATCAATTAGGCATTGGGGCTGGATTTGAATTCCTAACGTCTACCGCCAAAGGTGACCATATTGATTTTGAACATCCCATTTTCAAGGGCGTCTTCAGTAAAGCAGACAATTTTCAACTTCCAACTTCAAATGGACATATCAACGGAAATTGGAATCCTGAAGTCCAAATTCTCGTGCATTATCCTGATGGAAATCCAATGTTGTGGATGAGAAAAATAGGAAAGGGTCAAGTTTTTGGTTGGAATTTCAATACCAAGGAAAGCAGTGTATTTCAGCACAGTCTATTTCCGATTGCCATGATCAGATGTGCTGAGTTATCCGGAAATCAGCAACCCCTCTATTTCACTTTGGGTCAAAACGCGCCATTTGTTATTCAAAATTTATACTTGGGAAATGATGAGCAAATAACTTTGCAGCTGAATGACAGCAAAGATAAAATCCTTCCTTTGGTTAAAAGCAACAACAGACAAGTGTCCATTTCCATCGGCCAATACATCAACAGAAGTGGAATTTACAAAGCCATTCAGAACAACCAACCTTTCTATTCCATTGGTATTAATTACAACCAAGATGAGTCATCTCTTCAATTTTTCAAGGATACGGAATTAACTGATCTGATTTCTCAAAACACATGGACAGGAATTGAGGTGGTGGACAGTAGTATTGAAAACATTGGCAATTATGTCAAAAAAATGGATGATGGAAATGAAATCTGGTGGTACCTCATCATCGTAGCTTTAATCTTCCTATTAACTGAAAGCCTTTTAACCGGACTATGGAAAATGTAAAATCTGTTTTTATCAAGAATGCCAAAATTGCAGATGCTTCAAGCAAATGGAACGGCAAACAAATGGACATCATCATTGATAAAGGACACATTAAGCAAATAGGAAAAAACCTCACGGTTCCCAAAGGCGCCGTCGTCTACGATCAGCCGGAGCTCAATATCTGCCCTGGTTTTTTTGACATGCAAACTCGTGTAGGTGAACCCGGTAATGAAATGGCTGAAACCTTTGAAACAGCATGTGCCGCAGCTGAGCAAGGTGGATTTACAGACTTATTGGTATACCCATCTCATAATCCACCTACATGTCATGCCGCTCAAATTTCTTACATAAAACAAAGTGGAAAAAGAGGTATTGCACTATATCCTACCGGTTGTATTTCAGAACAAATGAAAGGGAAGCAATTGGCAGAATTGTTTGACATGACGCAAGCTGGCGCACTGGCTTTTACCGATGACAAAGAATCCGTGTCCACCGCAATGATGATCAAAGCTCTGGAATACGTCAACAGCTTTGGTGCTCTTCTGATGACTTTCCCTTTAAACCATCAAGTGAATCCTGATGGTTTAATGCACGAAGGTAAAACTTCCACAGCAATGGGAACAAAGGGATTGAGTAACCTGTCGGAATACATGCAAATTCAAAGAGATATTGAAATCCTTGGCTACACTGGTGGGCGAATTCACTTCTCCAATGTATCTTGTGCTGAGAGTGTTGAGCTCATTCGCAAGGCAAAGAAAAAAGGAATGAAGATAACTTGTGGAGTTTCCGCACATCAACTTAGCTATCTTGACGAGGATTTAACCACCTTCCCAACCAACTTAAAAGTACTTCCTCCTTTCCGTTCTCAAAAAGACAGAGATGCGCTCATCAAAGGATTACAGGATGACACAATTGATGTTATTGTTAGTGACCATACTCCTGTTATCATTGAGGAGAAAAGCGTTGAGTTTGAGTTTGCTTCTTTTGGTATCAGCTCCTTGCCTACAGCATTTTCTTGCATATACACCGCACTAGAAGGTGATATGGAGCTCAGTGCCATTATTCATAAGATGTCTATTGCTCCAAGAGAAATACTAGGAATTGAAACGCCTAAAATTGAAGAGAGCCAGCCCGCCAGATTTACAATCATTTCGACAGCTGAAAACTCGCAATGGAATAAAAAAGAGTGGGCTTCGAAATCCATCAATTCACCTTTTATTGGCGAAACTTTACGCGGTAAGGTGATTGCTACCTTGATTCAATAATTTCTATACTGTATTTCGTTCCCTCCTGCGCACACTCCACATGATGAAAAACGCTACCCGCTTCTAATTCAAAAGCACTGAGATCTGAATACCGCGCACTGAAATGTCCCAGAATCAACTTTCTGGCTTGATAATGGAGTGCTACTTCTGCCGCCTGACGTGCAGTACTATGGTGTGTCTCCTTAGCCCGTTTAAGGTGGTCATCTAAAAAAGTAGCCTCATGATACAACAAATCAATTCCGATCAAATCCTCGTCTTCTAATTTCAAAGGCAATGTATCCGTGCAGAAGAAGTACTTTCTGACTTGTTGTCTTGGACTACAAACCTCATTGGGCTCTATCACCTTTCCATCTTCTCGGTGTACAGGCCTATCCTTCTTCAAAACCAACAGCTCATCCAAAGTCAATCTATAATGAGGTATGAAAGACTTGACTATTTTCCGCTCAATGGGTTTCTCTGCAAACAAGTATGCATTGCAAGCCATGCGATGTTTAACGGGAATGCTCTTCACTTTTAAGAAATCATTCTCCCAAATCCACTCATTGCTTTTACTGGTTTCTATAAAATGAAGAGGAAAGGAAAGGTAGGTGTCGGAAATTTTAAAAGTCAAAGCCAACCACTCTTGCAATTCAGGGGGACCAACAATGGTCAAGTCTGCAGTTCTGCCCAATAATGAAAAAGTACTGAGCAATCCAATCAATCCATAAATATGATCACCATGTAAATGCGAAATAAAAATGACCTCAATGCGTTGCATTTTGATACCATACTGGCGCAACTGCATTTGCGTACCTTCTCCGCAATCCAACAGAAAATAATGGTCACGTACAGAAACAACTTGGGCTGTGGGACGGAGACGCTGAGTTGGCGTCGCTGCTCCACAGCCCAATATGGTAACGTCAAAATTCAATTAATGCTGAACTACAATTCTCTTGGTTGAACGACTTGAACCGTTTTGCACACTGTACAAATAAACTCCCTCCTCCCAATCTTGGGTATCCATCCACAAGGTATTGAAGCCTCTCTTGGAAGCGAAAGATTTATTGTAAACCATACCGCCCAAAAGATTGTGGACTTCAACTTTCACCATTTCAGAAACGGGGGATTCAAAATTCAAATTGAAACCATTGTTGGCTGGATTGGGCTTTGCATTGCTCAACTCAAATTTCATTGATGTGTTTTCAATTACTGCAGTGCCATCAGTAATGGTAAGTGTATAGCCTGCAAAAGCATAATCGACAGGAATGGGGAAGCCGAATAACAGAGCTGTAGCTACTACGTTGATTTCAATATTGAAAACACCTGTCTGTGTGGGAGTACCTGACAAGGTAGCGCACTTTTGTTCACCTGCTGGAAAGATGCAATTGGCAGGGTTACAAGCAATCGCCAATCCCAAGTTAGAAATGGGCTGTCCATTATCATAGGTAATGCTTTCAAGGGCAACGGTTGAAATGGTATAACCCGCGTAAGTAGGGTCAATTAAACCAGCATCGTCCGGAATCATAAAATACATTACTTGATTGTATGGTTGGTTGATAATCCCGTCCATCAATCCTACTGTTGTATCTGGAAAAACTCCGTAAACCGCTCCGCCAAAATCATAAGCCAAAGGGTCACATTGGGCGGTTGCCGCAAAAGACAAAAAGCTGGATACGACTAATGTGTATATTTTCTTCATATTTGAGTAAATTATAATTCTCTTTCTACTTCTTCCATATATACCAAATCAATGGCCTCATTGACTGTTGGAGTAATTTTTAAGACTGATTCCAACTGAGACAAAGTGATCAATTTTTTCACTGAATC
>CAZNVU010000017.1:0-31155 GCA_964576575.1 uncultured Chryseobacterium sp. | reverse complement strand
CATGCGGAAAGCGCTTGTCGTTACGAGCGAAGCGAAACTTTCCGCATGATGTCCAAGAGAAATTTCACCCGAGCGGCTTCGGTGCGACTTGATTTTTTGTTTCACTTTTTGATCAAGCAAAAAGTGAAGGATAAATAATGGAATAAGAATGAGAAACACAATCTGAATGAGTAAAATCTCCCATCCTGCGAGAAACACAAACAGAATGGTAATGACATTAAGCCAAACGCGCTGTTACTTCCTTCAAAAAATCATTCATTTTTGAAAACGCAAGCCACCGTTTTCCCAAATCCTTCAAAGATGCTCCCAGGTGATACAATTCTTTATTGTCGATGATCAAAAAACGATCATGAACATGCTTTAATGTTCGGAGATCAATCCGCGGATATTGGCTGTTGTGCTTATCCAAATCCAGTTGTATTTCAAGTGTGATGCGTTCTGTGTAAATGACACATGTTCTATTGTTATTCCGCCCCTACGGGGCTTTTCCGATTAGCTGTGAAAGTGCAAAAATTGGTAGATGTATCCGTCGCAACGCGGAAGCGAGGAAACAATGAAATTTCGATTGTGTAAAAGCATGCGGAAAGCGCTTGTCGTTTCGAGCGAAGCGACACTTTCCGCATGATGTCCAAGAGAAATTTCACCCGAGCGTCCCGAACCATCGGGACGGTGCGACTTGATTTTTTGTTTCACTTTTTGATCAAGCAAAAAGTGAAGGGTAATCTAGTTAAATTCTAGCTTAGAACTCGGAATTGTAAATGTAGAATGTTTAAAGATTATTTAATCGTTGTAGTACTTGATCTTACCATCAATCTGAACTTTTGAGAAATCTAAATTGAGGTACTTGGAAGTCAAAATATTCCCACCAACATATTCTAAATCACCCAGGGACTCTATACAAGTATTGCGTATGTTTAAATTTCCGAAAATCTTCTTGAGAGAACCTAAACTAACAATCGGTGTCATTTTTAAATTGCAATCACCTTCAATTATCTCGAGCGGATTGAGGTTTTTCAATTTCGTGAAATGTATTGCGGTTTGACCAGTCCAAACATTTCCTTTTACGATTTTAAGATTTCCTAAATTTTCTAATTCGCAATCGCTGAATCCAAGATCACCGTGAATTTCCTCAATGTTTCCTAACGATTTAATTCCATATTCCCCCCGAATAAATAAACTTCCTGGTATTTTTTTAAATGCAACAGAATAGGCTAAGGATTTGAATTCATTGATTGGAACTATGAATGGAAATCCATTAAGGTTAATGTGTTCAGTAATATTATTTAACTCAATTTTGATATTTGTTAAGTCGTAAACGTAATCACAAATTAATTGCAATTGATCATTTTCTTCAATATCAAATGGAAGATCTGGGATGAACTTCAATTTAGGTTCATAATCAACTGTTATATTTTCACCATCAATAGAAATAGAACTAATAAAATCTCTGCCCATTCGACCTTTAAATCCATATGAATCTATATAGTGATATATTTTTGATTTCAATTCGGAATTCATTTTTAGTGCTATTTTTTTTGTACAAATTAAAAATAAGGAATAATGGGAAAATGTGATTTATTTAAATACAATCGTCAAATAATCCCGGTGATACTCCCGTTCCTTTTGCTCTTCTCGAACCCACTCACAGGCAATGAAGCCCATGTGGAGTTGGTTGGGGTATTGTTTGGGTAGGATGATATTGCCATTGTCCACCTCGGTCCATTGATGAATTTTTCTGATGCACCTCAATCTATTCCCTTCTTGGATGACTTGATTGAATCGGTGCTCTGTCGCACTATCATAATACCAATAGCTAGGATATTCACAGGTAAGCAAAAGATTGTTTTCTGGATTTTGCAAGGCCTCTGCCATACCGTACAAGAATGGCGTCATGTCATTCAACGCTTTACCATTCTTCACGTTGCGGATGTTGGAATCCAACGGACAGGCATTGATGGCTATGCCCTGCGGGCGATTCATCAAGATGTGTATCTCAAAGGTGTCCTTTTCCAATTGGACTTTGTGCGAATGAATGGGGATGTTTTTTCCCTTTTGAAAAATTTGTATTTCAAAACAATGTTCACAACGCTGCGCCTTGCTTGAGATATTTCCGACAAGCAAAGTGAGTAATAGAAAAATTACTCTGCAACTACTGGCCATTGGTTATCGCTTCGGTTGGTGTCTGCTATTTTTCTGTACGGATCTATGGTGACTTTTTTAACTCCTGTCCCTAGTTGCATGATGTATTGATCCTGCACCCAATTCCAGGCAGGTGCTGCTATCCATTGAATTTCTGTTCCTTCCTCTGGGTAAGCTGTTTTGCGCATCAAATCAATACTCAAATACCAATATTGAAATTTACCATCCGTCGTCTCAATCTCCACTTCAATGGGCATCGGCATGTCTCCGTTGCGTTTTAACACAATTAATGAGGGTCCCTTTTCTCCTTCTGACACGATAACACTGTCAATGGAATAATCTATCTGCTTGGTGGTGTTTACAAAGTATTCATTGTACCAGTCCAATACCATCTCACTTTCTTTTTCCATGATAGCCAAAAAGTCTGAAGGGGTAGGGTGTTTAAATTTGAATTGGTGGTAGAATCGTTTCATTCCATTGTAGAATTTTTGATCTCCCATCATTCCTTTCAAGTGGTACAAATAAGTTTGTCCCTTGCTGTAGGCAGCATTGGAATAAGCATAATTGGTATTGAAGTGATCCGCATGCGTGGTCATGGGCTCCTCCTTTTCGCTATTGGCCAATTGTATGTATCCGCCAACAGCATCCAAGTGAAGTGGATTGGCAGGATTGGGGAACAATTGATCCATTACTTCGTCTGATGAAAAACTGGTGAATCCTTCATCCATCCAATAGTATAAGCTCTCATTGAATCCCAATATCCCTTGGTACCAGCTGTGCGCCAACTCATGAGCAGCTACTCCTACCAATGATCCGATTTTTCTTTTGCCTGTAATGAGCGTAGCCATTGGATATTCCATTCCGCCATCACCTCCTTGTATAAAGCTGTAAACAGGGTAAGGGTATTGTCCAAAATGCTCATTCATGTAGGAGAATAACTTGGGTGTCATTTCCTGAAATTTCTTCCAGTTTTCTTCCAATCCTTGATTTTTTAAATAGTAGAAATGAACCTTTAATCCATCGTTCAAGGTGATCATATCATGCTGATAGTCCTTGTCAGCCGCCCAAACAAAATCATGGATGTTTTGTCCTTTAAAACAAATGGATTTTCTGTTGTTGTCCAAGTTGACCTCATTGCATTGCTCACCTGTGGCAGCAACAATAAAATCTTTTTGAATATTGATTTCTACTTGAAAGCTTCCATACTCCCCATAGAATTCACGAGCGATGTAGGGGTTGGGATGCCAGCCATCTTTGTCATAGCCACAGATTTTGGGATACCACTGAGACATGCTGTAATCCACTCCTTCCGCACTGTTTCGTCCCGATCTTCTGATTTGTATGGGTACTTGCCCATTCCAGTCCATGTTTATTTTGGCTTTTTTACCTGGTAAAATTGGGTTTTTCAATACAACTTTGGCGATGGTTCCCATTTCGGTAATTTGACCTTCTTTTCCATTGATCAATACCTTGCTCAGATGCTGGTGTCCATATTCCTCCGGTTTTAACTTGCTGATGCGGTCTCCTACGCGTGGGTCTGGATCGGCTATCCAAAGTGAACGCACATCCATGTCACTACCGGGCTGAAAGGCGTTGAAATACAAGTGAACGAAAATCTCGTTGAGCGTATCGGCTGAGTTGTTGTAATAGATGATTTGTGATTGACCCTTGAACTGATGGTTTTGATCGTTCAACTCAATTTGCATTTTGTAATCCACACGCTGTTGCTGAGGATTGTTTTTCGCATTGGCCATCAAGCTGGCTGAAAGGATGAGAAAGAAAAGTACTTTTTTCATGTTGTATTGTTTACCAAGATGTAGATTCATCATCCATCCACATTTTTTTTAATTTTAAAGTTTGCTCTAGTATATCGCGCACACATCCTTGCCCCCCTTTGAAGGGCGATATGTAATCAGCGATGTTTCTGATTTCAAATGCGGCATCGGCTGGACATGTACCCATGGCTACCATTTGCATCACCCAAAAGTCGGGAATGTCATCGCCCATGTAGGTTGTGGTGGCGGGATTAATTTTTCCCTCATCAATCCACTCTTGTAATTTTACTTTTTTGGTAGGGACACCCAAATGGATCTCTTGAACGCCCAACATTTCAAAGCGTTTGCGCACGGCTTCATTTTTACCACCACTGAGAATAAAAATCTTGATTCCTTTCTTTACTGCCAGTTGCACGGCGTATCCATCCCGAACATTGGCTGTTCGCATTTGACTACCATCATCTGTCAGGTAGACGATGTTGTCCGTAAAGACACCATCTACATCAAAGATAAAAGTATCTGTCTTGGCCAATTGGGCCTTATAATTTTCGATGTTCATTTTGTTGCAAGATAATATCACTCATGGTTTGATAAAGACCTTTCCATTGGGGATCTTCTTTCAATAGTTCCATGTGTTTGATTAGGGTGTTGTAATCTCCACGACGCGCAGGCCCTGTCTGAAGGGTTGGATCGGGCAGAGCAGAAAGTCGGGAAGTGGTTTGGGCTATGATGGGCAATATCAATTCTCCCGAGAGTTGATTTTCATGAAGCAAGTCCAATGCCTTTTGATATAGTGCATTGGTGAAATTATTGGCCAATACAGCTGTGAGGTGAGCCATTTCTCTTTGCGCTTGACTGGTGGTGTGCATGGGAGCTCCAACGGTCTTCATCAAAGCATGGAGGATTTCAAATGCCTTCGGCGAAGTTGTTTCTATCGCAAAGGGCACTTTTTGAAAATCGATGGTAGCTTTTCTGACAATGCTATAAATTGCCCATAGTGTGGCCTTATTGGGGTGCGGCAATTGATGCAAATCAAATGTGCCAGAGGGCTGAATGATGAAAGTATCCATTGGTATGGATTGGGCGATGGTTGCAATTTGGTCATCAGGAACGGCCAATAAAACTACATCTACATCTTTGGCAATGGCATTGAGTGCAACATTTTCAACGCTTTGATCGAGCCATGCTATTGGGCCTTGCGGCATTGACCTGAAATGCACCTGATGCAATTGATGTCCTGCTTGTATCCACATGCGCGAATACTGTGTTCCAACATTTCCACAACCGACAACGGCAAACTTCATGGCGATAAAGTTACATCGTTCTGCTTTCAATTGTAAATTCGCTGTGATGATTGAGAATTTTGAATTGATAACACCCGCTCCTTGGCCCGATTATGAGCTATTGGATTGCGGTGATTTTGAAAAATTGGAGCGCTTTGGAAAGTACATCACCATTAGGCCTGAACCCCAAGCTGTTTGGCCCAAGCGGTGGAAAGAAGAGGAGTGGAAAAAGCGAGCACATGTACGTTTTGTACAGAAGGGCAGCAATTCAGGAGACTGGATTAAATTGAAATCAATGCCTGATCAGTGGTCGTTGCAATTTCCGATGAAGGATGGTGAGTTTTCTATGCGATTGGGATTAACGGCTTTCAAGCATGTAGGGATTTTCCCAGAACAAAGTGCCAATTGGTGGTTCATTGAAGAACAAGTGAAGAAATTGGGAGGCCATCCCAAAGTGCTCAATTTGTTTGCTTATACCGGTGGCGCATCATTGGCTGCGTGTGCGGCTGGTGCAGATGTTACGCATGTGGACAGTATCAAGCAAGTAGTTACTTGGGCCAATGAAAATAGACAGTTGAGCAATTTACCAGATATACGATGGATGGTGGAGGATGCTCTGAAATTCGCTCAACGTGAGCAGCGCAGAGGGAATTTGTATCAGGGTATAATATTAGATCCCCCTGCGTTTGGTCATGGACCGAAGGGAGAGAAATGGAAGTTGGAGGAGAACATCGCTGAGATGATGGAAAATGTCTTGTCCATATTGGATCCCAAAGGCTTTCTGATTATCAATGCATACAGCCTTGGACTTTCCGCATTGGTTTTGGAGAATTTTTTGCGTGCAACGGCAGGTTCAAGATTACACATTGGAGAGTTGTATTTAAAATCAACCAGTGGTGTTCTTTTGCCGTTAGGCGTATTTGGGAGGATACATGCGCAGTAATCATACCTTGGTCAAGAGCATTTCTACTTTGAAGCCCCTTCTGAAAAGTAGATTCGGAGTCAACCGAATTGGCTTTACGGGTTGGTGGACCAATCAGCAGCGCATTACTTCAGATTTGACCATTGTAGTTGAACTGGATGAGCCCATGGGTTGGCGTTTCTATGCCCTCAAAGGTTTCTTAGAGGCCAAGTTGCAAATGCGGATAGACTTGACCACGCACGAGGGGGTTAAGCCAGTTATCAGAGAAGAATTTGAGTCCATGATTCGTTTTGTATGAGAAGAAAACCAATAAGACCTTTTCTCAGCTATTTGAGGGATATGTGCATGGCGGTTGAGCGCATTTTAAAGTATTCTGAAAATTTGTCCTTGCATGAGTTTCAAATGGGTGGGATAACCAAGGATGCTATTTTTTACAATTTTCAAATATTGGGAGAAGGGGTGAAGCACATTCCTTTTCATTTTCAAAACAAACACAAGAACATCCCATGGATGTACATGGCCGCATTGCGCAATGACATTGTGCATGAGTATTTTGATCCTGATGATGAGATTGTTTGGAATATTATTCATTTGGATCTTCCTGGTAATCTAGTGGATCTTCAAAACCTATTGGAGAAGTTGGAAAATGAAAAAAAATAAATTTTTACTTTTTATTCTGTTTTTTATGTGTTTACATGTTCAGGCCCAAGTGCACAATCATTCCTTCTCAGAGCCAAGCAAGGTGACTTATAAGCATCTTTCATGGAAGGCAGATGTTGATTTCAAGAATCAAAAAATTACGGCCAATGCTACTTATCAATTGTTGCATAAGGCAGCTTCGGACCACCTGATTTTGGATGTCAAAGGTTTGAATGTTCAGACCGTTGAGGTGGATGGGCATTCTGTTCCTTGGCAAATAGAAGAGAAAGATCCTATTTTAGGCAGCGCCTTGAGAATCCCGATTTCATCAACTTCCAAATCAGTTGTAGTTAAATACAATACAACAGAGAAGTCTGATGCATTGCTTTGGGTGGAAGGTGAACATCCTTTTTTATTTACACAGTCTCAAGCAATCTTGGCGCGCACTTGGATTCCATGTCAGGATTTGCCCGCTGTTCGCTTTACCTATGATGCAACGGTCACTGTGCCTTCATCACTGTTGCCGTTGATGAGCGCTCGTAATCCAAAGATTCTCAAGCAGGAGAACAATGCGACCATCACTTATACATTTGAGCAACCCAAACCCATACCCAGTTATTTATTGGCTTTGGCTGTAGGTAACATTGAATACCGCGCAATTAGTCAGCGTGCTGGTGTATACGCCACGCCGCAATTGATAGCAGAGGCTACTGAAGAGTTGAGTGATTTGGAAAAGATGATTGCTGCTGCCGAAAGTTTATACGGACCCTATCAATGGGAGCAATTTGATGTTTTGATTTTACCTCCTGCATTTCCTTTTGGTGGAATGGAGAACCCCATGTTGACTTTTGCAACACCTACGATTTTGGCGGGAGATAAATCATTGGTTTCTCTCATTGCCCATGAGTTGGCGCACAGTTGGAGTGGTAATTTGGTGACCAATGAAACATGGAATGACTTCTGGTTGAATGAAGGATTTACCGTCTATTTTGAATTGCGCATCATGGAAACCCTTTATGGGAAGGAGATTTCAGAGATGTTGGCAGCATTGAATATCCAGGATTTGTACCATACCATAGCGGAACTTCATCCCAATGATACCCACTTGAAGTTGGATTTGGATGGACGTGATCCTGACGATGGAATGAATGACATTGCCTACAACAAAGGATACTGGTTGCTTAGAACCATTGAGGAGCGCGTGGGTCGGGTAAAGTTTGATCGCTTTTTGAAAAAGTATTTTACAGAGCATGCTTTTCAGGTTATGAATACAGAGCGATTCATTGAGATTTTGCATCGAGAGTTGTTGGATCCAGGGAATGCACAGTATATCGGGGTTGATCAGTGGGTTTATCAACCCAATATCCCGAAGAATGCTTATCCCATCGTTTCTGATCGTATTGTGAAGGTGGATGAATTGGTTGCTTTGTACAACAACGACTCGTTGACCAATGATCAAATTCCTTGGAAGAAATGGACCTATCAGGAGCAGTATCGTTTTTTGACCAATGTCAAGTTTAAGAGCTTAGAACAGTTTCATTCTTGGGATCAATTTCACCAGGTATCGAGTACCAAGAACAAGGAAATTTTGTTTGCTTGGATATTGAAGAGTATTGAAATGAACGATCAGTCAGCTCATGCTCAGAAAGTTTTGACTTTGTTCTTAGGTGAAGTAGGGCGGAGAAAATTCATAGCTCCGTTGTACAAAAAGTTAATCCATGAAGGAAGGTCCAATGAGGCCAGGGATTATTTGGAAAAATTCAAGGGAGTTTACCATGCCGTCACCCGTCAAACAGTGATGGACTTTTGGAAGTAATCAATGAATATGTTGGAAGGCAACGCCCTCAGGACGTTTGTGCTTCCATCGTTTGTGGGACCACAACCATGATGAAGGTTGCTTCATGATGTCTGCGGTAAGCGCTTGATTCAGTCTTTCTATGATTTGTCCTTTATCACAATTTTGAGGCTCAGCTTCAATAAGTTCGTAGACCGTTGTATAATAGCCTCTTTTCACTTTGTAAATGTGTGCGTAAATAATGGGGAATTGGTATTCTCTGCTGATTTTTTCAGGTCCATAGTAGCACGCCGTTTCCTGATTTAGAAAAGTTGTCCAATATGATTTTCGGGGATTGGCGGGTGATTGATCAATGGCGAAAACGGGAACGATGAATTTATCATGGTTGTCCTTGAGGTATTGTCCAATGTCCAATGTTCTCACCAACAGAGTTCCAAATCTACCTCGCGTTGATCTCATTTTTTCATCAAAGAATGGGTCCGCAATTTTTTTGTAAATCCCTACCACTTTGTGTTTTAGATGCAGCGGTCCAGTTATAGCCCAAAGTTCCCAATTGTTGTAGTGCCCACCACAAATCATTACGGATTGATTCATCGATTCAAACGGATGAAATGCCTCGATATTTTGGTGGGTCATTCTTTTGTTGGCTTGGCTTTTTGAGACGGTAAACTGTTTTACGGTCTCAATGATCAAATCGCAGAAATGCCGGTAAAAACCACGTTCTATTTTTCTTTTTTCTTGTTGTGACTTATCAGGAAAGGAGCGGTCGATGTTTTGACGAACCACTTTTTTTCGGTATCCCAATATGTAATAAAGAACAACGAAGAAAAAATCACTGACGCGATACAATACCCAATAAGGCAATAAACTGATGGGAATCAAAAGGGTCCAATATAAAATGCGAGACATGACTAAAAAGTTAGCGTTAGACCATCGTAGGCCAGTTGCATGTTGGAGGGCAATGAAGCTTGAACCTCCTGGTGCAAGCCCAACTGGTGGCTGATGTGGGTGAAATATACTTGTGGGATTTGGAGTTCTTGTGCTAGAGCAATGGCTTCTTCAAGGGTGTAATGGGAAGGGTGCTTTTCATTTCTCAGCGCATTTAAAATCAATATCTCACTGCCGCGAATTTTATCTTTGGTTTCTTCACTCATAAAGTTGGCGTCAGTGACATAACTCAGATTGCCCATTCTAAATCCAAGCACGGGAAGATTAAGGTGCAGGACAGGAAGAGGAATAATATTCCAAGATCCAATATTAAAACGTTCCTCAGTTATGGAGTGAAGGTTAATTTTAGGTACACCAGGGTAATGTTGGTTCTCAAAAACATAGTTGAACTCTCTGCGCAAAGCTGTTTCTACCTGATTGGTGCAATACACTTTCATGGCTTTGTCGTAGCGGTAATTGAAAGCCCTGATGTCGTCCAATCCTGCAATGTGGTCTTTGTGCTCATGGGTAAACAGAACAGCATCCAGATACTGTATATCTTCTCTGAGTAATTGTTGTCTGAAATCCGGTCCACTGTCAATGACAATGGTTTGGTGTTCATCACGGATTAAAACGGATGTACGCAATCGTTGATCTTTTGGGTTTTTAGAACAACAGATGCTGCAGTTGCATGCAATCACGGGCACACCCTGTGAAGTTCCGGTTCCTAAAAATATCAATTCCATGGCGAATCAAAAATAAAGGAAAAAGCAAGCAGTATGGCTAACTTTGTGGCATGTCTGAAACAAAACATCCTTGGAGAGTCCCTTTCATGGTTTATGCCGATGCGGAAGGAAATATTTTTGAAGATACCCGATATGAAGCTGTGGGAAGGTCTGGTTTCAATGTGTTGCCATTGACTCCTGAGGATTTTATCGAGTTGCCATTTGGGAGCGATTTGTTGACTTTACCAGGCCGCAGACCTTATGGATTAGAAGAATCGGGTGAGATGATCATCCGTGAGGATGTTCAAGCTGTGGCAGCGTTGAACGCTCCTGCGTACACCCAATTGTATTCCGCAGCTTTTGGAACAGAAGAAGAGAATGCGCCTACTTTGCCGTTGTATGCTTATACAACAGTGGGTTGGTTGGATGATAAGTTTTATACTACAGCGGTGCGCATTGACCCAGATGAGCGCCAAGATTTGGTGAATTTTGATCGTGAGAAAATTTGGGAAGTGACCAAAGAGCGCATCGCGCAGCATCCCGACAACCGTTTGATTCAGCATTTGGGTCAAAATTGTTCATTGCGCTATTGTTGCCCAGCAGCGCGCAATTTCTTTATGGGGCGCTGGGAATGTCCCATCCCCATCTCACCTGCTTGCAATAGCAATTGTTTGGGTTGTATTTCATTTCAACCCAAAGAACATGAATTGACGGCGCCACAGGATCGATTGGATTTTATTCCCACTGTGGATGAGATTTTGGAATTCACGGTGCCTCATTTGGAGTCAGCTGATAGAGCCATAGTTAGTTTTGGTCAAGGTTGTGAGGGAGAGCCGCTTTTGGTTTGGCAGTTGATTCGCGATGTGATTGTAGAAATCAGAAAAAGAACCAAGCGTGGAATCATCAATGTTAATACCAATGGCAGCAAGCCTAAGGCAGTAGAGGAGTTGATGCGCGTTGGCTTGGATAGCATACGGGTAAGCTTGAATTCAGTGAGGAAGGACGTTTATGAAGCGTATTACTTGCCCAACAATTATCAATTTGAGGACATTCGTGAGTCGGCAAGAATTGTCCGTCAGCATGGGGGATGGGCCAGTATCAATTATTTCACTTTTCCAGGCATGACAGACCATCCCGAAGAATTGAAGGCCTTGCAAGATTTTATTCGTTACACGGATATCAGCATGATTCAATGGCGAAACTTCAACATTGATCCAGATTGGTATTTGGGCAAGTTGAATGTCATGGAACTTCCTGAAGGTTTGGGCATCAAGAATGTAATGGATCAAATCAAATCAGAATTTCCGCATTTGAAATATGGATATTTTAATCCTCCGCATGGTGATGCGCGCGGAGCTTTTTTGAGCAAAGAGTAATTAAGGCTCAATGCCCATTGCCTTGGCAATGTTTGGCTTAAAGTACAATTCGCTTTTCATCACTTTTCCATCTTCTCTGAAAATGGGTTTCCCGTTAGTGTCCAATTTGCTCATGTTGCTGCGTTGTATTTCCTCAAAAACAGGTGCCATGACGGCCTGCAATCCATGGGCATTGATGGTTCCGCACAAGATATAGAGCATGTCTCCTAGGGCATCTGCAATTTCAACAATATCACCGTTTTGCGCCGCTTCCAAATATTCTTCATTCTCTTCTTTCATCAAATTGAACCGCAAATTCATTTCTTTTTCAGGAATGTGCGCCATGGGTTCTTGTCGCACAGGAAGCATAAAAGCATGGTGAAAGGTCTTTACATGCTCTATGGCTTGGGTCAAGGTCAATTCGTTTTTCATGGTTCAAATTAAATGCAAAAGCTGCTTCTCTTGAACAGATTTGATGGAAAAGCCACAAAGTCGTATTTTTGCTTGAATGACTTGGAAGGAGGCGATCAGAAAAATCTGTTGGACATTGCATTTGGACCTTACGCAGAACATGCGTTATGACCGCGCAACCCATGCTTTTTTGTCGCATCGCTTGCGTCCAAATTCCAACACCATAGATGTTGGATGTCACAAAGGGGAGGTGTTGGAGTGGATGATTCAGTTTGCACCTCAGGGCAAACATTGGGGATTTGAACCCATACCATCAATGGCCCAAGATCTCAGAAATAAATTTCAACAGGGAAATGTATCCATCAAGGAATTGGCCTTGAGTGATAACAATGAAAAGACTACTTTTCATTGGGTAAAGAATGCCCCAGCATATAGCGGTTTGAAAAGAAGAGCTTATGCATTAGAACATCCAGAAATTGAGCATATCGATGTTCAATGTGCTCGTTTGGATGATGTATGTGATTTGAATAAAGTGGATTTGATTAAGATAGATGTGGAAGGCGGAGAATGGCAGGTTTTGCAAGGGAGTGAGGCCATCATTGCCCGAGATCATCCGGATATTATTTTTGAATTTGGGAAAGGAGCCTCTGAATTTTATCATACTACACCCAAAATGATATTTGACTTTTTTGACAACAAGGGTTATCAATTGTTTGCTTTGAATTCAAATTGGAAAAAAGGATTTTCACTGAATGAAAAAGATTTGACTGCTTGTTTTGAGAGTGGATCAGTCTATTATTTCTTTGCTTCCATCACGCCATATAAAAATTAAAATAGTAAGTTTGTTTCCAATACCATTGCAATGATCAATAGGGAAAAAAGAGCAGGAACACCGTCCATGATGGTGACACAATTGACGGAGTCCGCCACATTGGCGATGGCCCGTAAGAGCAGAGAGTTGCAGCAACAAGGAGTGGCTGTGGTGAGTTTAAGTTTGGGTGAACCAGACTTTAATACCCCTGAGTTTATCAAGGACGCGGCCGTTCAAGCCATGAAGGATAATATTACCCATTATCCTCCCGTGAATGGTTTAGCCGATGTGCGCAAGGCGATTGCTGAGAAGTTGAAGCGAGACAATGATTTAACTTATTCGGCTGATGAAGTTCTGGTTTCAACAGGTGCCAAGCAGTGCATAGCCAATGCCATTCTTTCATTGGTGGATGAGGGTGATGAAGTCATCATGCCCAGCCCATATTGGGTGAGCTATGCTGAGATAGTGAAAATGGTGGGAGGAGTTGTGATAGAAGTACCTGCAGGGGTGGAGAACGATTATAAAATTACTGCTGATCAATTGAAAAATGCGATCACGGATAAGACACGTCTAATCATTTATTCTTCTCCATGCAATCCCACTGGATCTGTCTATTCTCATGAAGAATTGCAGTCTTTTGCCAATGTTATTTTGGAGTATCCAGGTTTGTACATCATCAGTGATGAAATTTATGAATTGATTCATTTTGGTGAAAGACCCGTGAGCATGGCCGCCATTGATGGCATGTGGGAGCGCACCATCACTGTAAATGGGGTTTCCAAAGCATTTGCCATGACCGGTTGGAGAATTGGATATTTGGCGGCACCGAAATGGATTACCGATGCTTGCAACAAAATGCAAGGTCAAGTCACTTCAGGAGCCAATAGCATTGCGCAAATGGCAGCCAAAGCGGCGGTGCAATCAGATCCTAGTGTTGTCGCTGACATGGTTAAAACTTTCCGTCACCGCAGAGATTTGGTTTTTGAATTGTTGAAGGATATCCCCAATATCAAAATCAATTTGCCCGAAGGTGCGTTTTATTTTTTTCCAGATATCAGATATTATCTGGGCAAACAATACAACGGCAAGCGCATCGATACCGCACAGGATTTGTGCATTTATTTATTAGAAGAGCATCGGTTAGCATTGGTGACTGGAGAAGCGTTTGGAGATCCCAATTGCATTCGAATATCTTATGCCACCAGTGATGAGATATTGAAAGAAGCCATGTTGCGTTTTAAAAACGGATTGGCAGCATTACAAGACTAGCATGAACAACAGATTGAAGACAATAGTAGACGCATTTCCTAATCAGCGCATTCTGGTCATAGGCGATGTCATGATTGATGCTTATTGTTGGGGTAAAGTAGATCGCATTTCTCCGGAGGCTCCAGTGCCAGTGGTGGCAGTCAATCAATGGGATTATCGACTAGGAGGTGCTGCAAATGTTGCCTTGAATGCTGTCGCTTTGGACGCAAAAGTTGCGATTTGCTCTGTTATTGGGAATGACAACAACGGAAAACGTTGCTTGAATTTGTTTGCAGAACACGGAATAGATACGCAGGCTTTGATAGAATCTACAGATCGTCCAACAACTGTTAAGACCCGCGTTATTGCCGCGGGTCACCATTTGGTGCGCATCGATGAGGAAGTGACATTTGCTTTAAATGACAACGAAGAAAATCGTTTGTTAAAAGCTTTTGATATGGCAATTCAGTCTTTTAAACCCAACGTTATTGTCCTAGAGGATTACAACAAGGGTGTGTTAACTCCAAGTGTTATTGGGCATGTTATCAATATGGCTCAATCACTCGACATTCCCACCACCGTGGATCCTAAAAAGGATCATTTCCTGTCTTATACCCATTGCACCTTGTTTAAGCCCAATTTGAAAGAACTCAAAGAGGGATTGAAGATTGATGTGAACCCAAAAGAGGCAATGTCTGTTCGAGATGCTTTGAATACCCTAAGTCAAGCGTTACAGGCCAAAATGAGTATGGTAACATTGTCGGAATATGGCATTGCCATTTGGGATGGAAATGAGTTGTTCCAAGAGGCCGCGCATGTGAGAAAGATTGTCGACGTTTCAGGCGCTGGCGACTCAGTGATAGCGGTGGCTTCATTGGCGCTATCCGCAGGAGCCTCAAAAGATGAGATTGCGCAATTGTCCAATTTAGCTGGGGGTTTGGTTTGCGAAAAGGTTGGCGTAGTTCCTATTACGCGTGAGATGCTTTACAAAGAAATTTAATTTGTTAAGGAAGTGGCGTTGTAAATTTGTCACATGTCCAATCCAGTAGTTAAGCCTTACAACCAAGGAAGTAAGAAAGAAGAAGTTGAAGCAATGTTTGATAACATTGCCCACAAGTATGATTTTTTGAATCACTTTTTTTCCTTGGGGATAGATATTCTTTGGAGAAAGCGGGCTATACGCATGATCAAACAATACCATCCAAAGCGAATTCTAGATGTGGCTACAGGTACTGGAGATTTTGCTATTCTGACGGCCAAGCAGTACAAGGAAGTGGACTCAATTACGGGTATAGACATCAGTGAAGGAATGTTGGATGTGGGAAGGAAAAAAGTGGTGGCTCAAGAGTTAGAAAATATTATTCAGTTCAATAAAGCCGATTCAGAGAATTTGCCTTTTTCAGATAAGACTTTTGATGCTGTTACAGTTGCATTTGGGGTTCGGAATTTTGAAAACTTGGAGCAGGGACTTTCTGAAATGAGAAGGGTAATGGCTGACAATGGTGTTATTGCGATTATTGAATTTTCCAAACCCAAGCGATTTCCGATAAAGCAACTCTTTGGTTTTTATTTCAAATTTTTAATGCCCAAGATTGGAAATTGGTTGGCAAAAGATAGTCGTGCCTATTCCTATTTGCCAGAAAGTGTTGATGCTTTTCCAGAAGGAGAAGCTTTCAAAGCTATTTTATCCAAAGTAGGCTTTTCAAAAGTTCAAATTATTTCATTATCCGGGGGCATTGCGAGCATTTACTTTGCTCATAAATGAAGGTAACGGTATACCCATCTGCAATCAAGGGCGAGGTCCAGGTTCCACGAAGCAAAAGCATCGGGCAACGCATTTTGGCTTGTGCTTTAATGGCCAATGGGGAAACCTCCATTGAGGGATTGCCCAACTCTGATGATTGCAACAATGCATTGGAGGTAATACGGCAATTGGGTGCTGTTGTACGAAATGACAACGGGAAATTGATGGTGCGTGGAGGATATCCTTTCAATTTTCAAGCAGACATCAGAATGCCCAAAGATCGCTTGTCTGTTGGTGAGAGCGGTTTAGCAGCAAGGATGTTTGGACCCATTATTGCCCTGTGGCACGATGAGATTGAAATGGAGGGTGCTGGAACACTGAACAAAAGGTCCATGAAAACCATGGAGGAATGGTTGACCATGTTGGATGTGAAGATCGTTTTGAAAAATGAAACATTGCCTGCTCGCATTCAAGGTCCATTGCTGGGAGGAAAGATTATTTCTGCCCCCATTCACTCAAGTCAATTCATTACCGGAATGTTGTTAGCCGGCGCTGTGACCAAAAGAGGGGTAGAGTTGGAGCTGGAAAATGTGCCTAGCAAGGGATATGTGGATACCACAATTGCTGTGGCACGTGCTTTTGGTGTTAACATTGAGGTTGTAGATCAGGGATATGCAGTTAGCGGAGGTCAGAAATATCAGCCACAAATTATTGAAGTGGATGGCGATTGGAGTGGTGCCGCTTTTTTGTTTGTTGCTGCAGCACTTTGTGCAGAAGAAGGGCTTCTGATCAAAGGACTTTCCACTGAAATTCCGCAGGCGGATCAGGCTATTTTAGAAGTGTTGTCTCTGGCCCGTGTTCGGGTTGAAAAAACGAGTTCAGGATACATGGTATTTCAATCCAAAATCAAATCGTTTGATTTTGATGCCAATGACTGTCCAGATCTTTTTCCTATTTTGGCGACACTAGCGGTCTTTGGCGATGGTCCCTCCACCATTCAAGGTGTTCACCGTTTGGCAGACAAGGAGAGCAACAGAGCCAAGGCTATTCAGCATGAATGGTCCAAGATGGGAGTGAACACAGTCATCAGAGGTGATGAATTGAAAGTTTATCCCAAGTTGATACAAACTGCTCATGTTCATGCCCATCATGACCACCGAATGGCCATGGCATTAACGGTTATGGGACTTGCGGGTGCTGCATTGACCATTCACACGGCAGAGTCTGTGAGTAAATCATTTCCCAATTTTTATGACTTGATAAAGGGAATTGGTGGACGTCTCGATTGATTTATTTTACTACTTTCGTATCGCATGAAATTCAAAGCCTCTCAAATCGCCATGATGCTCCAAGGTACCTTGGAGGGCGCAGATGTTGATGTGAGCCAATTGTCCAAGATTGAGGAAGGGAAAATGGGTTCTCTCACTTTTTTATCCAATCCTAAATATACACCTTTTATTTATCAAACTCAAGCAAGCGTGGCCATTGTGGCGCATGAGTTTGAAGCAGAGCAGGCTTTGCCATCTACGTTGAGTCTCATTCGTGTGGCGGATGCCTACGGTGCATTTGCACAGTTGTTAGAAGCTTACAATCAATTTATGCTTCCACAACCGGGTATAAGTGGTCATGCTGTAATTGCTTCTTCGGCTAAAATTGGTGTTAATGTTCACATAGGAGATTTTGTTTCCATAGGAGAAGGAGTTGTTATTGAAGACAATGTGATTATTCAGTCCAATGTCAATGTGGGCAATCGGGTTAATATTGGAGAAGGTTCTGTTTTGTATCCTGGTGTTAGAATTTACCATGATTGTGTAATTGGGAAGAAGTGTACCCTACATGCCAATGCGGTCATTGGAAGTGATGGTTTTGGATTTGCACCTGATGCTCATGGTGTATTCAAGAAGGTTCCCCAAATCGGAAATGTTGTATTGGAAGACAATGTGGATGTAGGCGCTAATACCTGTATCGATAGGGCAACAATGGGTTCTACCATTATCCGTCAGGGAGTGAAGTTGGACAACCTGATTCAGATTGCACACAATGTTGAGATAGGAGAGAATACAGTAATGGCCGCGCAATGTGGCGTTGCAGGTTCAACAAAGATAGGTAAGCAATGCATGATTGGTGGGCAGGTAGGTTTTGCCGGTCACATCACGATTGCAGATGAGACAAAAATAGCTGCCCAAAGTGGAATCTCAGGGAATATTAAAAATCCAGGGACAACTCTGATGGGAACACCAGCGATTCCAGCTATGGAGTTTAATAAATCGTACGTTTATTTTCGTCGTTTACCTGCCATGAATCAGGTGGTTGATCAGTTCAAAAAGTGGATGGACAACCAGCCCAAGTAGTTTATGCGCTGGTTTTGGCACTCATTTTTTAAAGGAGTTCAGCATTTTTTGAAGGCGCAAAAACGCCATGGTGTTCACTCACCCTTGGTGTATCAATTGATGGATAAAGATTTGATAGCGCCTCTACCAGAGAGTTTGAAGGCCATTCGAGAATACAGGAAGAACTTATCCCAATCTGATGAGAAGTGGATGCCCGTTGATTATGGTGCGGGTTCTCGCTCTCCAACAAGAAACTTGGGTGATGCTGTAAGGAAGGCAACAAGTAATAAAAAGAAAGGTGAATTCTTGTGCCGATGGACGATGCGTTTTCAACCCAAGTATATTTTAGAGTTGGGAACACATGTTGGAATTGGTTCGGCTTATCTGTTAGAAGGTTGTCCGGAGGCACAACTATTCAGTATTGAAGGTGATCCGTTTTTGTATCGCAAATCGTCTGATTGGTTAAAACAATACGGAGATCGGGTTACATTGTACAATGGTTCATTCCAAGAGCATTTAAGAAATGTTTTACCGCTGCACAAATGGGATTTGGTTGTAATTGACGGCCATCACCAAGGCGATGCATTATTACAGTATTTTGAATTGATTTTACCGCATCTGAGTGAAAATGCATGGGTTATAATGGATGACATTCACTGGTCGCCGGACATGTCTAAAGCTTGGCAAAGAATCATCGATGAAAGTGATAAGAAATTGACTTTGGACTTTTTTCAGTATGGGGTTTATGGACATGCTATACGTTACCAGAAAGAGCACTTTGTATTGAAATTTTAAAACTTGCGCACTGGGATGCCGCTGATATTGACATTCTTGGCTTGTATATCGCTTTGATCAAATTCTAAATCATATAGTCCACCTTCATTGGCGTTTTGTTGAGATGAGCTCCAATGAAAAGGCCCAGGTATATTTCCAATATTTTGGGAGTATAAATTATCACTAATTAAATTCATTTCAGCATTGTTTGGCAAGTACCAATCGCTGAATCCATTCACACTATAGTTGTCAATAATCCTGGCCACAGCGTTGGTTGATGAACAAGCTGCAACAATAGCTGCAGTATTGACATTTCCTGCACCTATGGTATTGGTAATACCAGCTACGAGAGTTCCTTGACAACCCCAAATTCCTGAGAATGAGACGGGGTAAACCTCCAAATATCGCCATCCATTGGAATAACTTCCTTTGTCATAAAAAACAACTCCGCCCGCAGGTCCTGCAGAACCAATGCTGTAGCTGATTGTTCCAACACAATTGCATTGCGAGTTGTATTGGTCGTTGGTGGTTGCTGTATTGTTATCATCACAGGCTTGTCCTGTTATGTGACAGCTTCCGTCATTGTCTGTTGCTAGGGGGTTGAAATTGCATGCAGCGCTATTGGTACATCCAAGAATGTGATTGGCTGCACTGATACCGGGTATGATAATATTGTTCTGTCCAATCTGAAGGGTGTCACCTGCAAGACTTACGGCAACAGGAACAGTCTCTGCATACAATGCATATGGAACACTCTGAAGTTGCTCTGTGCCCAACAGCAGCCAACCTTGTCCCAGATTCATATCCACCTGTAAATATTTTAGGCCGTTACTCCAATCTAATGCACTGAAATTGCCAATAGTTGCAGGTCCGCTACCTAATGTTGTGGTTACAAGTCCTTGTGCATTGGTGATTAAGGATTTGATTTCTTGATAGGTGATGGTGCCGTTGGCATTGCCCTGTCTAATGCAAAGTCTAAGACTTAGGTTTTGATTGGCCATGATTTCGCCAGCGCTATTTTTGACAATTGCCTGATAATTGATTCCTTGTGGCGATTGAGCCGTTGAAAAATTAACAAGTACAATTGCTAAAACTAGGGTCAGAAATTTTTTCATGGAAGCAAGTTAATCAAAAAAAGCACTTTTATTTAAGGTGTCCAATAACCAGGTGTTAAAAGTTTTTACACCGCAAGGGTTCAGATGGTCAGCATCGATGAAAAATTCAGATTGGGCTTCAAAAGCCAATTGACCGTTGATGAATTTTTTCTTGGGAAATAGTGATTGAATTTCTTTTGGTAGGGTTTTGTATGTGTGGGTGTTAGTCAAATCCAATATCGGCGATTGAACGATGATCCATTTTATTTTTCTCTCATCGGCCCATTCGAGGATCGATGTAAATGCTTGAATTTGTTTGGGATTTAACTTCCCTGTTGATTTTGGTATTTCATGTTTTGAATCAAAGGTCTGATGACTTTCTACGTAGCCACCCGTTATGTAATGATCGGATCCAATGTTTGCAGGGCATTGTTTTGATTTCAAATTCAAAATGTTTTTTGATAGACTTCGAAATAAAACAGCATTGTACCACTTCATATCTCCATGTTCTTCCAAGCGGTTTGGATAGAAGTTGGTGTTGGCCAATAAGTCTATGGACGATTCAATTCCTTCATTGTAAAATAGCGGCAGAAAGAAATCAATGATTAAATATTTTGGTGACAAATCTTCTCCAAGTGATTGAAGTATTTGTAAAGTTTGAATTGGAGTTTGCGCGGTGCTTCCCAAGTTGAAAGAGCGTAGCTGATTTTTGTTGAAAATTCTTGGGTCATAGTTTCGATATGCATGACTAGAACCAATGAATAAGAGGTCTACTTCTTTTTGTGATGCGGCCTCTTCAAAACGCAATTGACTATGTCCTGCACCGCCTTCTGGATAATAGAACTGAGATCCAAAGGATAGGTTCATGTTGCGTCCAATCAGCAAAAGTGAAAAGCAATAGGATAGAAGAAAGATTCCCGAAAAAATTAATGCTCTTCGAATGAATAAACGCGACATGTTTCAAAGATAAGCATTGTTTTATACTAGATTTGGACCATGAGAACTGCTTTTCTGGTCGCGATGTCCCTTTTGCTTTTTGTCCAATGTCAGAGCAACAAGGTGAGTGATGATCAACCCAAGTTTGTGATGTTTACCAAGCCCGGATGCCCCAGGTGTGAAAAATCCTTGGAGATTTTATCTCAGCGCGGTGTTGTTTTTGAGGAAAGAAGCATAGCAGAACCCAAGAACCAAAGAGCAATGTGGGAGCTGATCAGGGCGCAAAATGATCCCCAAGCTACAAGGGTGACACTTCCAGTGGTGTACATGGACAGCGTTCTATATTACAACCTACAAGATTTGGATGGATTCTTCCAAGGTATTTAAACCTTGAGGCTGCTCATTCCACCATCGATGTGAAGGATTTGCCCAGTCATCCAGGCTGAAGCATCTGTCAAAAGAAATGTAGCCATGTTTGCCATATCATCAGCACTACCTAATTTCTTCAATGGATGACGCTGCGCTCCGGATTCAATCTTTTCCGGACTGCCTGTCAATTTTTCAGAAAGTGGTGTAACGGTCAAGGAAGGTGCTATGGCATTTACACGAATCAATGGAGCCCACTCAGCAGCCAAACTGCGGGTTAATCCCTCTAATGCTCCTTTGGCCATGGAGATTGAGCTGTGAAATGGCATTCCTGTTTGCACAGCTACTGTGCTGAACAATACAACGGCAGGATGACTTGATTTTTTCAAATGACCCAAACAGTTTTGTAAGATGTTCACCGCTCCCCATGTGTTCACATTCATTTCTTCTTGGAATTGCTCCATGGTCAGTCTGTGAAAGGGTTTCAACTCGATGGTTCCTGGCAGATATGCAATTCCGTCTAAGACCTCTGGCAATTCATGTACGGGAAAAGACGCGTTATGACTCCATGTTATGCCATTAGAACCCGGAAGTCCCTCTAGATTTTCATTTCTTCCTGTAAACCAAACCTGGTGATTGTTGAGTAATAACTGTTCAACCAAGGCTTTTCCAATGCCGTGGGTTCCGCCTACAATGAGATAGTTGGCCATGATTAAATTTGAATGTATTTGAGAAATTCGTTTTTCTTGCCTTCTTCCAAGAAAGCTCCGCTAAATGATGATGTGACGGTTGAAGAGTTGATGTCTTGCACACCTCGGCTGCTGACACACAAATGCACGGCATCAATCATAACAGCCACGTCTTCTGTTTGCAGAATTTTCTTTAGGTCATTGGCTATTTGAATCGTCAATCGCTCTTGCACTTGAGGTCTCTTAGCGTAATACTGAACAATGCGATTCAATTTTGACAATCCAATCACCTGCCCATTGCTAATGTAGGCCACGTGCGCCTTTCCCATGATGGGGACAAAATGGTGCTCACAGTTGGAAAAGAAAGTGATGTTCTTTTCCACCAACATCTCCTTGTATTGGTACTTGTTTTCAAATAATTTGATATCTGGACGATTCTCCGGAAGCAATCCAGAGAAAATTTCTTTAACATACATTTTTGCTACGCGATGCGGTGTTCCCGAAAGGCTATCATCATTGCGATCCAATCCTAGGATATCCATGATCGCCGCAAAGTGTGTTTCTATTTTTGCAATCTTTTCATCTGCGCTTAAATCAAATGCATCCGCCCGCATGGGCGTTTCGATAGAGGTCATGACGTGCTGATCTCCCATTTCATCGATTTGAATTTTTAAATCCTTCTCCATGACCATTAAACCATTTGACCTGAATTTTGTTCGCGAAAAATGATTATCATTGTGAAATCAAAACCTTAAAGAAAATTTTATGTCAGTTTGGAGAAAGAAGCCTGTAGAGGCTTATCACGCGGATGCGAGCAAGAGTGAGTTGAATCGCGTGTTGACCAGATGGGGTTTGACCTCATTGGGGATTGGAGCCATCATCGGCGGAGGTATTTTTACATTGACCGGAATTGCAGCCCATGACCACGCTGGTCCAGCTTTGGCTTTGTCTTTTATTATTGCTGGTATCGGATGCTTGTTTGCTTCATTGTGCTACGCTGAATTTGCCTCTGTATTGCCTGTTGAGGGTTCTGCCTACGCCTATGCTTACGGAACGGTAGGTGAGTTGTTTGCTTGGTTTATTGGTTGGAACTTGATTTTGGAATACATGATGGGAGCGACAACAGTAGCCGTTGCTTGGAGTGGCTATTTCAATAAACTGTTGCATTTGTTCGGTATTCATATTCCTGATTATTTGACCAACGACCCTGTTTCGCACGGCGGTCCTTCTTTCAATCTATTGGCTTTTATCATAACATGGGTCATAACAGCTATTTTGGTTAAAGGAATCAAGGAAGCTGCTAAAACAAATAACATTATTGTTGTTTTAAAGGTCGCTGTTGTTTTGTTTGTGATTTTCGCCGGTGCTTTCTTCGTAGATCCAGCCAACTGGACGCCGTTTATTCCTGCAGAAACGCCTGTATTGGATGCGTTGGGCAATCCAACTGGAGAGGTAAACTTTGGTTTTGGTGGGGTGCTAACCGCAGCTACAATTGTATTCTTTGCCTACATCGGATTTGACGCTGTATCTACCCAAGCAGGTGAGGCCATCAATCCAAAGAAGGATGTGCCGTTTGCCATCATCGCTTCATTGGTTATTTGCACATTGCTTTACATCGCTGTTTCCTTGGTATTAACAGGGAT
This sequence comes from uncultured Chryseobacterium sp., assembly GCA_964576575.1. Lineage (GTDB taxonomy): Bacteria > Bacteroidota > Bacteroidia > Flavobacteriales_D > Sanyastnellaceae > CAMCTV01. Next base: position 7,549 of record CAZNVU010000017.1, on the reverse strand, counting down.
GGTTCCCTACACGGACTTGGATTTGAAAGCTCCAGTGGCTTCTGCCTTTGAAGGAGCTGGAATCACATGGGCTGTTTATTTGATTACCATTGCAGCTACTGCTGGTTTGATGTCTGTGATGTTGGTGATGATGTTGGGTCAGACAAGAATTTTCTTGGGCATGTCCAAGGATGGTTTGTTACCTCACAATATTTTTGGTAAGCTTCACCCAACCTTTAAAACCCCATATCGCTCAACCGTTCTTGTAGGTTTTATTATTTCAATTGTTTCAGCTTTAACTCCCATCAATAGTGTGTCCGAAATGTGTTCTATGGGTACATTGTTGGCCTTTGCAATGGTTTGTGTAGCGGTGCTGATTTTACGCATCAAGCAACCTGGCTTGGATCGTCCTTACAAGACCCCATTCATTTACTTTGTAGCTCCTGCAGGTGCGTTGTTCAACGTATTCTTAATGTCTTACGTGCGCATTCATACTTGGTATGCTTTCTTGATCTGGGGCGCCATCGGTGTATTGGTGTATTTCTTATACAGCCGCAAACATTCTCATTTGCATCCCAAAGGATAAAAGAAATTTTTTCAAAGAGCCGTCCTTGTGACGGCTTTTTTATTGCATACCCGATTACCTTTGTTCCGTGATGGAGAAATTTTCAATACGAAATTTAGTGGCCAAGGGTCATCCCTTTTTGATTGCAGGTCCATGCGGTGTGGAAAGCAGAGAGCAATTGATGACCACGGTCAAAGGTCTGTCGCTCATTCCATCGGTCAAAGCCATTCGAGGTGGTTTGTGGAAACCCAGAACCCGCCCCAACTCCTTTGAAGGCATGGGAGAGGCCGGAATTGCCTGGATGTTAGAGGCAAGAGAAGAATTTCAATTGCCCATCATCACGGAGGTTGCCAAAGCACAGCATGTCGAAGTATGTTTAAAGAACAATTTTGATGCGCTTTGGATTGGTGCAAGAACTGTTGCCAATCCTTTCAGTGTCCAAGAAATTGCTGATGCGCTAGAGGGTGTTGATATTCCCATTTTCATCAAGAATCCCATACATCCCGATTTGGCCCTTTGGATGGGAGCCATTGAGCGCATTCAAAATGCGGGTATCACCGATATTGCCGCCATTCACCGTGGCTTTTCAACTGGTTCTCCAACCATTTATCGCAACCAGCCATTGTGGGAAATGCCCATCGCATTGAAAACAGAAATGCCCGATTTGCCCATCATTTGTGACCCTAGCCACATTGCAGGCAAGCGCGATTTGATTTTACAAGTGGCACAAAAGGCGGCCGACTTGAACATGAATGGCTGGATGATTGAATCGCATTGTTCCCCGGATAGTGCATTGAGTGATGCTGCGCAACAACTCACCCCTGAAGCTTTGGGTCAGTTAATGGAGGCCATTACCATTCGCGTTACCACTGATGCTTTGATTGATGATTGTCCTGAAATGCAACAATGGCGACAAGAGATGGACGCGTTGGACAAAGACATTATTCATCTGCTCGGAGACCGAATGCGTTTGGCAGAGAAGATGGGGTTGTATAAAAAAGAAAAGAATCTCACCATATTCTCGCTTAACCGTTGGAAAGAAATTCTTGAAAGTCGCCAGCAATGGGGCGAGGATGACGGTTTGTCCTTGCGCTTTTTAAAGACTTATTTAGAAGCTCTGCACGCCGAGAGTATCCGACACCAAGTGGACATCATGAAATAAAAAAAAGGCTGAATCTTTTCAGCCTTTTCTTTTGTGCCCAGGACAGGACTCGAACCTGCACAGATTGCTCCATACGCACCTCAAGCGTACGTGTATACCAATTTCACCACCTGGGCGAGCGGGGCAAAGGTAAGCATCCCGCTCCGTTCTCACAACCGATGCAGTATCTTTCCCCAATGAAAACATGGAGGATGTTTTTTCTGATGGGCATGCTATTTGCCAATACAGAAACTTTGCTTTCGCAACCATTGCCTTATTGGCCGTACAAAAATCCTGCAATTCCCATAGAAGATCGCGTGCAAGATCTTTTAAGCCGGATGACTTTGGAAGAGAAGTTTTATCAACTTTTCATGATCGCGCATGATCAAGTTTTTGATTCAACGGCCTATAAAAATGGAATCTTTGGTATTGAGATTAGCATTCAAGGAATGGACGATCAACCCGGTCAACAAATGTTGAACTATAATGAAACTTGGACGGCTAAGCGACAAGTGGAAGAGATCAACAAGATTCAAGAATTTTTAATTGAAAAGACCAAGTGGGGAATTCCAGGAATCTTCTTTGGTGAAGCACTCCATGGTGTCGTAGGTTCAGGTGGTGTTTCCTATCCCCAATCCATTGCCTTGGCTGCCAGTTTTGACCGTGATTTAATGGCAGAAGTTTGTAACGCCATCGCACTAGAAAGTGAACAACGTGGATGGCGTCAGGTTCTGTCTCCTGTGGTGAATATCGCTTCGGATGTCAGATGGGGTAGGGTAGAGGAAACATACGGAGAAGATCCCTATCTCAGTGCAGTCATGGGCGGGATTTTCGTGAAGGCTTTTGAATCACGCGGAATTGTTACTACGCCCAAGCACTTTGTTGCCAATGTTGGAGATGGAGGCAGGGACAGCTATCCCATTCATCTCGACGAGAACGCATTGGAGAACATTCACTACCCGCCTTTCAAAGCATGCGTGGATGCGGGTTGCCGATCGATCATGACCAGCTACAACTCACTCAATGGGGTGCCTTGCAGTATGAATAGTATTTTGCTGAACAATGTCTTAAAAGACAACTGGGGTTTTAGAGGTTTTGTTATTTCAGATGCTGGAGCTGTCGGAGGTGCCAATGTTTTACACAATACTTCAAAGAGTTATGCGCAGTCTGGAAAAGACGCATTGGAGTCCGGTATGGATGTCATTTTCCAAACTTCCATCAAGCATGATCAATTGTTCAAAGATCCTTTTGTACAGGGAAATGTGAATCCTGCAGCTTTGGATAGTGCTGTTGCCAGGGTGTTGCGGGTGAAGTTTGAATTGGGTCTTTTTGAAAATCCTTATGCACAGTATCAAGATTTATCAAAAGAAGATTTTCAATCTTTGGCGCTCAGTGCAGCGCAAGCTTCGATGGTGTTGTTGAAGAATGATAATCAAACATTGCCCATGCAGGTCAATGGAAAGAAATTGTTGGTTGTGGGGATTGATGCCCAAGAATGCAGGCTGGGTGGGTATAGTGGATCGGGATTTCAAAAGGTTTCTATTTTGGATGCCATTCAATCGCAATGGGGCAGCGAGCTTGCTGTATTGGAATATATTCCCGGACCCGGACGAGGTGAGGTCAATCCATTTGAAGTGGTGCCTGCTTCAAACTTGCATGCCTTAAAAGTGGAGTTGTACAATGGGACAAATTTGAAAGGTCAAAAGGTAAAGGATTTGAACTGGGATAAAGTTGACTTTCATTACACTTTTTATTCACCTGATGAGAATGTGCAAAAAGACAACTTCTCTCTTCTGATCAATGGAGAATGGGAGGCGCCAATTAATGGTGAAGTGGAATGGGGATTGGAGGGAAATGATGGGTTCAAATTGTTTTTTGATGGTAGTGAAGTGGTGAATCGTTGGAGCAAAATAGGTTACCACAAAGATGTTGTTACACTCCGCGTCAAAAGAGGCGAGCGTATTCCTTTTCAAATCCATTTTTTTGAATCGCTTGGCAATGCTGAATTGAAGATGATATGGAGAGAAAAGAAGAACGATGAAGATGGATTAGAAAAGGCATTGGCACAAGCAGAGAAAGCAGACATGATTTTGTTTGTGGCCGGTATAGAGGAAGGTGAGTTTCAAGACAGATCCTCATTGAATTTGCCGGGAGAACAGGAGCATTGGATCAAGGCATTGGCGGCAACTCAAGCGCCAATGGTGGTGGCCGTCAGCGGAGGAAGTGCAGTGGAAGTAACGCCATGGATAGACCAAGTGGAATCGCTGGTACACATGTGGTATGGTGGTGAACAACAAGGACAAGCATTGGTAGATATTTTAAGTGGATTTTTCAATCCATGCGGGAAGTTGCCCATCACTTTCCCTATGCATGAAGGGCAATTGCCGTTGAGCTATTGGCATGAGCCTACAGGTCGCGGAGATGATTACATTGATGGCACAGGATGGCCCATGTATCCTTTTGGCTATGGCTTGAGTTATACCACCTTTGATTATGGTATTGTAGAATATGACAATCGTGATAAAGATGTTTTGGTATTGCCCATTACCAATACCGGACAAATGGATGGAGCGGAAATCGTGCAATTGTATGTGCAGACACGCTACAGCAATCATTTGCGACCGATTATTCAGTTGGTTGATTTTCAGAAAGTGTTTGTTCGCAAGGGAGAGACCGCGCTGGTAAGATTTGATGTTCGCAATCTAAAAGGCAATTTCAATTTGTACACTGAAAATCCCGATCAGTTGGTTTGGGCGGTTGGCTCTTCATCACGTGATTTAAAGAGTAAGATTAGAATTCAGTAGAAAATACCATGAAACATTTTTAAATTTGTTTATGAAAAAAATCATCTTTTTTCCTTTGTTGATAATTGGTCTATTGACTTTGGTCGTTCTTAATTCATTGTCAATTCACAATTTTTACGTTTTATCCTCGGACCTTATAAATGGAAATGGAAGGGCTAAAGATATTTTTATTGGATTGCGATGTGGAACAAATAGATTAGAGGAGACTGAAGATGTAAAGGTTTTTAATGGGGAGAATCGGTTGGCAGCTGATTTTGCACAGGTATATTTCCCATCTAATCAAAAAGTTCATGATTACTACACAAAAGAATCAGGAGATCCATTCAATAGACCCTCAAGGTACGCTCCTGTAGTGCATAGGATTTGCGAATTAACACTTTGCAAGTTGCCTTATGGTTGGGCAAGTTGGCTTCATATAGTTTTTCAAGTATTGATTTTTTATGTGTCTGTCTATTTTGTTTTAAGAGTATTGCGCCAGGGAAGGTTTTTTATTTTAGTTATGCTTGTTTCAAATGCAGTGATTTTTGCAACACCCGTTGGAATGTCATTTGTAGAAAGAGGTCAGTTCAGTATTTATGTTGCTTGTGCATACATGTGGTTATTATTAGGTTTGTATAAAAAGAGAGGTTTATACCTGGTAATTGCTGCATTTTTTACCATGGTGAAATGGACAGCTTTACCATTTGTTTTTGTAATATTTAGCTTGTGGCTTTTGAGTGAATGGAAAAAGAATCATTACTCAGGAATAACGAAATTTATACATCTTCCATTAATGTTTGTCATCACATTTTGTCTTCTCCTAATTCCCGGTTTTGATAATATGGAATCTTTTTTGAATGGATTGATGTGTCAAGAGGCTAATTCTCATGGCACTTCGCTTAGCTTATCGTTGATTATTCCCCGGGTTATCGCGAAGTTAATGCCTTTGTTTTTGATAGTCGTTGGAACGATGTACCTGTTTAAAAGAAAACTTTTTTTTGAAAGTGGTTCATTACTTTGGTGTGCATTCGGCTTTTTATTAGTTACCTATCCTACAAAAGCATTTGACTACAGCTCTCCATGTATTTTGGGTTTTTTACCTTTTTTAATCAAGGAAGGCACTGAAGCACTTTCGTTTAGAAATTTTTTCGATTTCAAGAACAATGAAATTATTAGAAGTTCGATGGGTAATTTTATTCTGGTTTCTGCTTTGATTGTTTTTTTATCACTGTACGATTATCTATCTCATCAATTACCCCTTCCTGACCATCGATTTCAGGTTTGGACCTATATTCTGAGTTTTTTGATACTCTCGATTTTGGCATTTATTAAATGGGATAGAATTAAAGATAAGCTGTACTTCTTCTCCTGAGTTCATATGTTTCACAAAGTCATGATGAAACTTTGAACAGGATTAGCGTTAAACGAAAAAAACAATCTATACTTAGTTGAAAACCAAACTCACCGTTCGTTAATCAATGAGGATGCTCATTTGCTTTTGCCCATGTATAGTTGTCATTCTCAATTGATACAGACCAGGTGAAAATGAAGAGCAATCAATAGGTGTTGGGATTGCTGAGGTGTAAATCACTTGGCCAATCGCATTGATAAGTTGTATGTTAAAACAACCTTCACATTGGATGTTTAAAAGACCAGAAGTTGGATTGGGGTATGCTCTCCACTCTCGTTCTGTTTCTGTTTCTTGCATTCCCACTGTATTGATGCTCATTTCATCTGTGCATCCGTTGGCGTCGGTAACTGTTACAGTGTAAATTCCTTCCGCTACATCAGGTAAAATATCGCCTTCATAATTGCCAGGCGTCCAAAGAAAACTATACGGTGCTGTGCCCCCATTGGCTATGGCAGTGGGTTGTGGAGCATTGTTGTTGATGAAGACATTGAGCAGGCTGGGTTGCTGTAGGATAAAGTTGAATGTTCTGAAACAACCATCATCATTGGTAACGGTAACGCTGTAATTGCCGGCATCAATTCCTGTGACATCTTCATTGGTTCCCAAATTATTGCTCCATTGCAACGAACTGATGTTTTGCGAAGGAGGGAAAATCAAGTCAAACCCACCGTCCGATGCGCCAAAGCAACTGGGTAAATCGGGAATGGTGGTAAATGTGATGTATTGACCTTGAATAATGTTAATCTCATCTTTTTGCAAACATCCGTGCTCATCCCAACCTTGGACCCAATATTCTCCGGGCTCGTTAATTTCTAGGAACGAGTACACGGATGAATCACTCCACAATTGAAAATCCAGATTGTGGTTGGTTGTCAAATACAACAACTCATCCAAGCAAATCAATGAATCGGTGGAAGCTATTTCTAGCGGTGATTGGCAAGGGAGCATGTTGTACTTAGACAAGTATGGATAACTAGCGCCGTTGATTCCGTAAGGTTGAGGCAATGAATCTGTCCATCCAAAATAGGCAGGTGCTTGGATGCTCCCGCTGGTATTGCCACCAATATACATGTCATCAGTGTAAGGGCAGTAAGCCATGCCATTGACAAATTGCCATCCGAGGCCTGTGATGCCATCCATTCGGTCAATGGAGTCGGTTTGCGAATTGATGCGGTAAAACCAACCGTTGCGATCTTCCAATCCACTGCTACTCACTGTTCCATAGGGTGTGGTTACTTGATGTCGCAACATCCCACCAACCCAAACATTTCCTTGTCCATCGGCTTCTAAAGCCAAAGTATTGCAAAGTTTGGATCCATGCATCGTCCAGTACTTGTCCTCGTTACCTTCAGTATCTAATCGGATGGCGGTGGTGGCCCAATCTCCAGGAGGTGTCAAAATAGAATCACCAGCAAAAGTCCATTGCCCGAGGCTGTTGAACGAAGTGTATACCCTTCCCAATTGGTCAACAGCAATGTCCTCGATCAAATCGCTACCAATGGAACCCCCTGTCCAAGCCCATTGTGGGTTCCCATCCATGGTCCATTTTTCAATGAGAGCATCGTAACCTGCCGAAAATTCGGGATAATAATTGGGCTGAATGGTGTCTCCGTAAAAAGGATATTCACCACCCGCAGTATAGCCAATGTAAAAACTGTTGTCGATGGATT
>CAZNVU010000016.1:0-31268 GCA_964576575.1 uncultured Chryseobacterium sp. | reverse complement strand
CAGATGTTGCCATTGTAACTGATGTATGCCATGACAGCTCTACTCCAATGATGAACAAAGTGCGTGATGGAGAGTTGGCGGCAGGCAAAGGACCTGTTGTTAGCTATGGCCCCGCTGTGCAGAACAATCTCTTGAAACACATCATTGATGTAGCATCAAAGAACAAAATTGACATCCAACGTCAAGTAGCTTCAAGATCAACAGGAACGGATACAGACGCTTTTGCATATAGCAACATGGGTGTAGCCAGCGCCTTGATTTCATTGCCTTTGCGATACATGCACACCACCGTTGAAATGGTGGACAAGAACGATGTTGAGGCGGTGATTGAATTGATCTACGCCAGTTTAAAAGCCATTAAAAACGGCCAAGACTGGAGATACATCAAGTAAATTCACAAATCAACCGAAAAAGGGATGAATGAGGGTAACAATTCTCATTTTTCCCTTTTTTTCATATTGATTACCTTTGTCCAACGATTCAATGAAAGTCGAACTTAAACATTAATGCATGAACCATGTAGGTATTCGTCCTGAAGGAGCAACACTCGATTACTTAGGACTAAAAAATTTGGCTACGGCCTTTTGGAATCTATCTCCAGCAGAATTGGTAGAAGAAACCATCTCTTTAGAACAAGGAAGTTTAACAAGCACAGGAGCCCTTGCCGTTGATACTGGTGAGTTTACTGGACGCTCCCCAAAAGACAAGTTTATTGTCAAGGATAGCAAAACAGAAAATTCTGTTTGGTGGAGCCAATTCAATATTCCATTCGAAAGCGCAAAATTTGACCGCTTATTTGAGAGAATGCAAGCCTACTTGACAGGCAGAGAAGTTTATGTTCGCGATGCATACGTATGTGCAGATCCAAGATATAGAATGAATGTTCGTGTTGTAACAGAATTCCCTTGGAGCAATATGTTTGCCTATAACATGTTCATGCGTCCCACCAAAGAGGAGTTGAAAACCATTCAACCTGATTGGCACGTCATCTGTGTTCCTGGGTTTATGGCTGATGCAGAAATTGACGGTACAAGACAACATAATTTTGCGGTTATCAACTTTACCAAAAAAATGGCCATCATTGGTGGTACTGGTTATACGGGTGAAATAAAAAAGGGGATTTTCACCGTATTGAATTACGTGTTACCTCATGAAAAAGGAGTGCTTCCCATGCACTGCTCAGCCAATGTAGGAAAAGACGGAGATACAGCCGTATTCTTTGGATTAAGCGGAACAGGAAAAACAACTTTGTCCTCTGATCCCAATCGCCAATTGATTGGTGATGATGAGCACGGGTGGACAGACACCACTGTTTTCAATTTTGAAGGTGGCTGTTATGCAAAAACCATTGATCTTACAAAAGAGAAAGAACCTCAAATTTATGACGCCATTAAGTTTGGTGCCATTTTGGAAAATATAGGATTTGAAGAAGATGGTGTAACACCAAACTACGAAGACAAATCAAGAACAGAAAATACCCGCGTAAGCTACCCCATACACCACATCGATAACGTCATGGATCCTAGCGTGGGCGGTATTCCTAAGAATATTTTCTTCTTAACCTGCGATGCATTTGGTGTATTGCCTCCCATCAGTAAGTTAACCAAGGGTCAAGCCATGTACCAATTTATCAGCGGATACACTGCTAAAGTAGCAGGTACTGAAGCTGGTATTACCGAGCCAACAACCACATTTAGCGCTTGTTTCGGTGCTCCTTTCCTTCCACTTCATCCAACGCAATATGCAGAGATGATGGGTAAGAAAATTGACGAAAGCGGAGCCAAGGTTTGGTTGATCAATACAGGCTGGAGCGGTGGTTCTTACGGCACAGGAGAACGTATGAAATTGAAATTCACCCGCGCTATGATTACTGCAGCATTAGAAGGCAAATTGGACAATGTTGAATTTAAAACCCATGAGGTTTTTGGTTTATCTATGCCAACTACTTGTCCCGATGTACCAACTGAATTGCTGGATCCAAAATCCACTTGGAAAGATGGATCTGCTTATGATGCAAAGGCCAATGAACTGGCTGAAAAGTTTGTTGCTAATTTTGAAAAATTCAGAGAGTTTGCCAATGAAGAAATCATGGCAGCTGCTCCAAAAATTACCGCATGATCATTCCAACTTCTGGCATTTCACTGTCAGCTTTGAAAGACCTTTTTTATTCATCGGAGAGCCTTGAGCTCTCCGATGTTGCAATACAACAAATCCAAAAAGCCAGAACTTACCTGGACTCCTTTAATGGTGCCAATGGGGCTCCTGTTTACGGGGTGAATACTGGGTTTGGCTCGCTTTGCAATACTATCATTCCTGACCAAGACATGAGCCAATTGCAGCGCAATCTACTCATTTCGCATGCTTGCGGAATGGGTAATGAGGTTCCTCCTGAAATTGTTCGCTTGATGCTCTTGCTCAAAGTTCTTGGACTCAGCAAAGGATTTAGCGGTGTTCAATTGGAGACCGTTCAATTGCTTTTGGACTTGTACAACAACAAGATGACACCCGTTGTATACGAGCAAGGATCATTGGGTGCTAGCGGTGACTTGGCTCCACTTTCCCACATGTGTCTTCCCCTCTTGGGATTGGGCGAAGTTGATTACAAAGGACAAAGGATTTCAGGACAAGAAGCACTTTCCATTCTCGGAAAAAAACCAATTGTATTAAAAAGCAAAGAAGGTTTGGCACTCATCAACGGCACGCAATTCATGAGCGCTTATGCCACCTTTAATGTTTGGCGATCAAATCATTTATTGAACAAGTGCAACTTAACAGGAGCCATGAGTTTAGAAGCTTATGATGGCAGAACTGAACCTTTCATGCATGCACTCCACGCTGTGCGCCCTCATCCTGGCCAACTGCACATTGCTGAACAATTTAGACTTTTGTTAAAAGACTCTGAAATAGCCGCTCAAGAAAAAGCACATGTACAAGATCCATATAGCTTTAGATGCATTCCTCAGGTGCATGGAGCAACATGGGATACTTTGCAATATGTAACAACCGTTGTGGAAACAGAGATCAATGCCGTTACGGACAATCCTGTTGTTTTGGTAGATGAAGATAAAATTGTAAGTGGCGGACATTTTCATGGTCAGCCGCTATCCCTTGTTTTGTCCTATTTGACCATAGCAATGGCAGAGATTGGTAGCATATCTGAGAGACGGATTTATAAATTGATCAGCGGCACCAGAAATTTACCTGCGTTCTTAACCCCAAATCCAGGATTAAACTCTGGATTCATGATTGTTCAGTACACAGCTGCATCGATTGTATCACAAAACAAACAATGGTGTACACCAGCTGTCATTGACACCATCGACAGCAGCAATGGACAAGAAGATCATGTAAGTATGGGTGCCAATGCTGCAACGCAATTGCATCGCGTATTGGACAATATTGAGAAAATTGTCGCACTAGAGGCCCTCACCGCTGCACAAGCGTTTGAATTCAGAAGACCCCTGAAATCCTCTTCACTCATAGAACAAGCACATCAAGAAATAAGAAGCCGTGCTCCTTTTTTAGAAGTAGATTCATTGATGAGCCCTATGATGCAGAATTTGGTGAACTGGGTAAAGTTGTAATAAAAAACTACTTTCCTCTTCCTCTAATTACTGTTAAGACAGTATAAAAAAGTATCTTGATATCCATGGCCAAAGACATATTCTCCAGATAGAGAATATCGTACTTTAATCGCTGTAACATTTGATCAACGTTCTCAGCGTAACCGTACTTCACCTGCCCCCATGAAGTAATACCTGGCCTAACTCTAAGTAGTTTCTTAACATGAGGTGCGCGTTGTATGATTTGATCTATGTAAAACTGTCGTTCAGGCCTTGGCCCCACCAAAGACATCTCTCCAAGCACCACATGACCAAATTGGGGTATCTCATCGAGCCTTGTTTTCCTCAAAAATTTCCCAATACCCGTTATCCGTTGGTCATTAGATGAAGACAATTGCGGACCATTCTTTTCAGCATCGATAAACATCGTTCTGAACTTTAACATGCGAAATGCCTTACCATGTATTCCAACTCGCTCTTGCCAAAAGAAAATAGGTCCATCTGAACTCAATTTCACACCTATGGCAATGATAATGTAAACAGGTAGTAAGATAGTTATTGCAATCAAAGACAACACAACATCCATCAAACGTTTCAAACTCATCTGCCAAGTAGGCATGAGCTCTCTATTTATCCTAACCAAAGGAACACCATAAATACCAGTCATTTTTACGGACCCACTTAACAAATCAAAAGTGTCTGGAATGATACTAACATCTACATCAAAATCCAACAACACAGACATTACTTCAGCGAGATGTTTGTGATCAGAGCTTTCAACGGCTATTATAACTTCTTTAATGCTGTATTCTTTAATCAGAACAGCCAATTGATCTACTTGTCCCAAGAAGGGCATATACTGCTTCAACAAATCATCTTTTCCATTAATTCGAACAAAACCTGCAAAACGATACCCACCCATGTTGTTTCCTGATACAATTTCATCATAAAGCGCCAATGCACGCGCATTACCGCCAACAATAAGCGTTGGAAACCCCCACTCCCCATTCTTCATGCGACGAACTGTGGATGAAGTGAGTAGCAACCGTATGGTGAGAGCAATAACCCAATGCGAAAGAAATAAAACAGAAATGCTACGGTAATAGGAAGTATATCCAGGCAGATGATCATCCAATAAAATCAGGAAGAACAATAGTAAACTTCCAATGATTGATGCTAAGGTCATTTCACCAATCTCCTTTAATCGATGACGCTTAAAAATTTGCCTGTAATGACCAAGTAAAAAATAAAGAACAACCCAAAAAAGAGGTATGAACAACAATCCCAAGATAAAGTTGGGATCTTTGGTTTCAACGCTCCACAAGTCTGTGGTTGAAATAAACTCCCAATATACTTTACGAAATGAATAAAATACAATCCATGACAGCCAAGAAGCAATAATGTCAGCAGCAATATACCTTGTTATTTGCCTTGCACTGTTCATTCTACCACTGCACCCACTTCAGGTTATCCAAATACAACTCGCAAGACTTTCCTGACTCATCAGGAATCATTTCTACAAAAAATTTAAAACTAGTGGCCTGTGGGTGTTTGGTTGGGAGATCACCAAAATCGACATAAATTTTATTCCAATTGGGAACACCATTTTCATCTTGGGTTGGATTAATGATCAGTGCAAAATACTTGTTCTCAATTCCTCCTTCTGTTATGAGTAGGCCAACTGAAAACTTATTATTCGAACTGTAATTCATTTCTAGAAAGTAAAAATTACCAGCAACATAACCTAAATTCTCATCACGCATAAAATACAGCCTGTTCTGATTCTCTGCAATAACACCTTTACCACATCTGTTGCCCTCAAAAACAACCTCAGCATCTGTGATAGCCGAAAAAGTACCATTGTTTCCGGGCATTGGAATCAAGAAGTTTCCACTTTCAAAACCCAGCTCTTCTATAACCGCTTGTTCAAAGTACTGAAATCTTGGAACCATTGACACGGAATCACCGGGCGTTAAGGTCAAGGTTGTGTCATAGGACGGAGAAAAAACATACCGTATCCTGGAATCACTCATGCCATTGTTTTTAATTCCAGGAAAAACTTGAATATTAGAACTACCTCCAGTAATTATTGGAACGACAGCAGGTAAATCATAAATACCCAATAATTGCTCGTCATTGTAAACCCACACTTCAGTGATCTTTTGGTTAGCGGTACCTTCGCCTGGGCGGACATCAAAAGTATAAGCAGGAATATGGATAAAAGCTGGTACCACAGCTTTTTTGCATTGCGAAAAAATCAGCAAAGCAAGACCACTCCATATCATCCACCTGTATCGTAACAACTTTATTCTGGTTATCGGCCAACGAAAATAACGAAAGCCGCTGAGAGAAACGCATCTCTGCTTGAATTATTGCAAAAAGGTCTCAAAATTTTCAGGCCTATTGCTGAACAATGATTGATCACATCGGGAACCAATGCTCAATGCCACTTCCAAGGACTTGATGGCATCTTCTAAAGAAACTTCAACTTTTGAATGCTTCTCAATTGCATTGGCAAAACTGGCCAGCTCATCCATGATAGCATTGCCTTTTTCAACCAACGTCCACTCCTCAGCCTTGTTGGGTTCTACGGCGCTTAATTTTCGCCAACGGTGATCTAAAAAATCAATTTCCACCATTTGATCAGACATGAATAACTGCATTCTACGAACAGATACATCATTGACGCGCGAAGCATACAAATGAACAGATGTGCCATTGTCCATTTCCATGGTCACTTGTGCTACATCCAACTCACTGCCCCTCCATGGAATTCCATATGCCAATATTTTTCTAGGACTCGCTTTGGTCAAATTCAAAATCAAATCGATGTCATGAATCATCAAATCCAAAACAACAGAAACATCCATACTGCGATCATTCACCGGTGACAAGCGGTGACAGACAATCATTTTGGGCGACTTAATCTCTTTCATCGCAGCTTGAAAGGCTGGGTTAAAACGCTCCACATGACCTATCTGAACCACTACCTCAGCTTCTTGTGCCAATCGCAACAATGATTTGGCCTGTTGCATATCCACGCAAACGGGTTTTTCAATAAATACATGCTTAAACGATCTGATGCACTTGGTTGCAAGCTCAAAATGTGTAGCTGTTGATGAGGCAATGATTACAGCATCAACTTGCTCCAATAAATGATCTACACTGTGACTTGGCATAAGACCTGTGATATCCATCGCCGCCTTTGCCATAATTGTCGAAGGATCAAAAAAAGTAACCAACGAAAAACGACTGGACAAATTCAACAAACAATTGAGGTGAATTTTCCCCAAATGTCCTACACCCAAAACTCCCACCTTAATCATAAAGCGATACTACGGGCTTTTCCGACAACTTATTGCCCAGAATACAATTTGTATTTACATCGGTGCGTTAATTTCTTGCACCAAAAAGAACCGACCCCAATCTTATCAATGTACTGCCCTCCTCAACGGCAATGGGCCAATCACCGCTCATACCCATGGAAATAACATCAAATTGAAGAGTCATTTCAGACTTCAAACCATCAAAACATTTTTTCAACTGACCAAACTCCTTTCTAATCACGGTTGTGTCATCAACAAAAGAAGCCATTCCCATAACACCTCTGATAATGACCAAAGGCTCAATATTGTCTTTTAATTCCTTCTTGATTTGATCAATGTCATCTAAAGACCAACCAAACTTAGTTTCTTCTTGGGCAATGTGAAATTGCAACAAGACCTCTATTATTCGGTTGTTCTTCCTCGCCTGCTTTCCTATTTCCTTCAATAAACTCAAGGAATCTACTCCGTGAATCATCTTCACAAATGGCGCGATGTATTTTACCTTATTGGACTGCAAATGACCGATAAAATGCCACTGGATATCTTTGGGCATCACCTCAGCTTTGCTCACCAACTCTTGCACATAGTTCTCACCAAATTGTTTTATTCCATTATCATACGCCTCAAGCAAGTCCTCCACAGGCTTGGTTTTAGAGACCGGCAAGATCATCACATGAGCGGGAAGCTCATCTTGTATCTTTTTGTACTGAGAAAAATCAAACGCCATAGGTAATGGGATAGATGACCAAACCACTGCGCAATTTGGGTTCAATGTAAGTACTCTTTGGAGGCATAATACCCTCTTGATCTGCAACTGATTTGAGCTGAGTCACACTCACTGGAGACAAAACAAATCCAACCGTAGCATTGCCCAAGTCAATTTGCTCTTGCAAATATGCAATACCCCTTGGGCCCTCTGAATATTTCAATCGACGATCTTTCCTGAAATCCTCAAACTCAAAAATTGGTGCCAATACTTGATTGGCCAAACGGTCTGGATCAATAGAATCATCTTCATTAAATACCCACCATGTAATATTGTTTTTAAAAACAACTCCAAACACACCAGAAGGTGGTTCGTCATTCATGACAGCACCATTATATCTGACAAACCTAGCTTGAAACATTTGCAGAATCTGCTCTTCTCCAAAACGAACATCTTTAACCAAACGATGAAAAGGATGTATCGTTAAGTCACTTTCATCAATAATATAACTCAAGAAATGAGCTGCTCCTGACCATTCAGGATGCTGTTTATACAAACGTTCACTTGATGCTGAACGATGATGTCCATCGGCAATGTACACCGATTCCATTTTTGAGAAAGAATCTCGTATTTTTTGCACTTCTGAAGCTTCGCTTATACACCAAAGTGTATGCT
Organism: uncultured Chryseobacterium sp.; assembly: GCA_964576575.1. Classification (GTDB taxonomy): domain Bacteria; phylum Bacteroidota; class Bacteroidia; order Flavobacteriales_D; family Sanyastnellaceae; genus CAMCTV01. Next base: position 22,998 of record CAZNVU010000016.1, on the reverse strand, counting down.
GGGCTTCATCTGTGGTGGAGAAATCCGCAAAAGGGGTGCGTTGTGCAATGGTTTGCATCCACAATTTGAATGCTGTATCCAAATTCGCAAACATCAATACAGGCTCTGCATTTATACCTGTTACCGCGAGGTATTCTGAAAAAAGGTTCTCTCTACTTTCAATGGTATGCTCATGCACTTTGATTACTCCTTTCCTGTAATCATCTACTGATATTCCACCGATCCAACCCAAGTAGGTCTTGCCTGCCTTGACTTGACGGTAGAGGTAATAGCTCTCATAACTTTCTTGAACCAAAACTCCATTGCGAACATAGGCATCAAACAAATTGCGCACCTCCATAAACTTCAAATGTTCCGCCACATCGCGCTTCTGCGTAGGATGAATAACATGTAAAAATGTATAAGGATTGGTGCTGAGTTTGTTCTGTAACTCTGACTCAGAATAAGATAGAAATGAACGGGATGCTACCAAATGCATCTTGTCTCGGGTAGCCCTGATTCCCTTGAATGGTTCAAACTTGGCCATGTTAGGCTTATTCGATTCCAGCCACGATACTGGCAATTTCTAATCCAATTCGCTCTTGAGCTTCAGCTGTTGAGGCTCCAATGTGAGGTGTTGCGATTACACGTGGGTGTTCCAAAAGATCCTTGCGTGGGTTAGGCTCATTTTCAAAAACATCCAAGCAAGCAAATTGTATCAACTGATTATTCAACGCTTCTAACAAGTCATCTTCATTGATCACACCACCGCGGGAAGTATTCAAGATTATTGCTGACTTCTTCATGAACGCCAACTCAACTTTTCCTATCACTGCATCACCATTGGGTTGTTTGGGAACATGCAAAGAAACAAAATCAGCAATAGCCAATGCTTCATTCAGCGGCATGTGAGGAATCTCTATACTAATCGATTGGTTAGCTATGTTCAATTCAACATTTGAAGAAGCTTTATCTGTCTTATCCGTTGCGACAACCTTCATTCCACATCCAAGTGCATAGGCAGCCAAGGATTTCCCAATACGACCTAAACCAACAATAACAAGTGTTTTTCCACTCAATTCAACACCTTTGCTATATAACTTTTTTAAATCTCCAAACTTCGAATCTCCATTGCTGGGCATATTTCCACCTGCAGCATAAATAAATCGCGATGCTGCAAACATCATGGACATCGCCAATTCCGCAACGCTTTGAGAACTTGATGCTGGTGTATTAAAAACCAACAAACCTTTCTCTTTGGCATAAGCCGCATCGATATTATCGATACCCACTCCACCACGACCAACAAACTTCAATTCAGGACAACCATCAATAATATCCTTGCGCACTTTGGTGGCGCTTCGAACCAACAATCCTTGAACACCATTGGTTGTAATATAATTCACCAATTGATCCTGAGGAACAAAATTGGTTTCAACCACATGTCCTTGCGCTTCCAACGCCGCCTTTCCACCAGCGTCGATACCGTCGTTTGCCAATATCTTCATTACCCTTGTGTTCTTTCAAATTCTTTCATCACATCCACCAATACCTGCACACTTTCAATGGGAAGTGCGTTGTACATAGAAGCACGGTAACCACCTACGCTCCTGTGTCCGGCAATACCGCTAATTCCTGCTGACTTCCACATCGCATCAAATGCAGCGCTCATGGCGTCATCGTTCAATCTAAAAGTTGGATTCATCCATGATCTTGCTTCATTCACAGCGTGACCATGAAACAACCCGTTGCGATCCAATTCATCATAGAACAATTTTTGCTTTGCAAAATTTCTTTCCTCCATACCTTTCAATCCTCCTTGTTCCTTGATCCAACGCAAGGTCAACATGCAGGTGTAGATAGACAAGACAGGGGGTGTGTTGTACATGCTATCCTTTTCGATGTGCGCTTGAAGGTCCATGTAAATGGGTAATTTTCTTCCTGTTTTGCCCAACTGCTCTTTATCAACGATGTATAATGTAGCTCCTGCTGGTCCCAAATTCTTTTGCGCTCCTGCATAAATCAGGGCATGTTTAGAAGCATCTACCCTTCTCGAAAATATATCCGAGCTCATGTCGCAAATCAACGGAACAGAAGACGATGGAACCGCAGCATATTGTGTTCCGTAAATGGTATTGTTGGAAGTGTAATGGGCATAATCATAGTTGCCTTCAAATACAACCTCAGGAATATAACTGTGGTTCTTGTCTGAACTATCAAATGGAACATCCACTTTACCCAAAACCTTGGCTTCTTTGATGGCACCACTTGCCCAGACACCCGTATTGGCATAAACCGCACTACCACCTTCCTTCATAAAATTCATAGCTGCCAAATGGAAACCCAAAGTTGCTCCACCCTGCAAAAACAATACTTCAAATCTATCAGGTAAAGACAAAATTTCTTTAACACTTTGCCTGGCTTCTGCAACCACTCGCTCAAAATTCTTTGAACGGTGAGAGATTTCCAAAATACTCAATCCCATACTATCGAATTCTTGAATGGCTTGAGCTGTTTGCTCAATCACTTGCTGCGGAAGTATGCTTGGCCCTGCCGAAAAATTATGCACTTTTGTCATCGCTACCGATTTTGTATTATAAACCCAATAAAACTTCTTCTGCTGTTTTGCCTCCAAAAATCATTCTTTCTGGATTCTCCAACATCTCTTTGATCTTCACCAAAAACCCAACACTCTCACGACCATCGATGATTCGGTGATCATAACTCAATGCCAAATACATGACAGGACGAATAACCACTTGACCATTCTCTGCTATCGGTCTTTCGACAATATTGTGCATCCCTAAGATGGCACTCTGCGGAGGATTGATGATGGGCGTGCTTAACATAGAACCAAACACACCACCATTGGTAATGGTAAATGTCCCACCAGCCATATCATCCACTGTAATTTTTCCATCTCTGGCCTTCTTTGCCAATCCTCCTATGGTCTTTTCAATTTCCGCCAAACTCAAACTTTCTGCATTTCTGACAATTGGGACCATCAATCCTTTGGGTGTGCTCACAGCAATACCTACATCACAAAAATCATGGAATACAATTTCTCCATTTTCAATTCTTGCGTTTACTGCAGGGAAATGGAAAGCGGCTTCACAAACTGCTTTGGTAAAGAAAGACATGAAGCCCAAACCTACTCCGTGCTTTTCTTTGAAAACATCTTTGTACTTGGCTCTCAAATCCATCACCGGCTTCATGTTCACCTCATTGAATGTGGTCAACATCGCCGTTGTATTTTTAACTGAAACCAAACGCTCTGAAATCTTTTTTCTTAGGTTGGTCATTTTTTCTCTGCGCTCATTTCTTGTGCCTCCACGATGAGGAATAGCACCAGCATCAATACCTCCAGCTAACGCATTCAACACATCGCTTTTGGTAATTCTTCCACCTGGACCGGAGCCTGCAACTTGAGCAGATGTAATTCCATTTTCTGCCATCACCTTGGATGCACTTGGTGAAGGATGTCCAGAAGCAGGATGATTGCTTGCCACCGCTGGCATTGGATTGGGAATCGGTGCAGTGTCTTTTACAACAACTTTCTCTTCTTTCACAACCGCAACTCCTTCAGGTGCTTTTGCCGATCCGTCAATAATACATGCCACTGCACCCACTGCAATGGTATCTCCAGCTTGTGCCAAAATTTCAATAGAACCAGAAGCTTCAGCCGCTAGTTCCAAAGTAGCCTTGTCAGAATCTATCTCAGCAATAACTTGATCTTTGTTCACATAGTCCCCGTTTTTCACCAACCAATTGGCGATGATTACTTCACTGATGCTCTCACCAGGAGAGGGAACTTTCATTTCAAATTTTGACATTTTCAGATGTATAAAGGTATTGAACCAAATTTAGTTGCGAATTTGCATCCAATTTCGCTTTGTTATTCAAAAAATCAAGAAGATTTACGAACTTTCCAACATGAATGTACTTCTTGTTTTTATTGGTGGGGGATTGGGAGCGCTGTTGAGGTGGGGACTCGGAAACATCCCTCTTTTCAGAGCGCAACATTTGTTGACCAGCACCTTGCTTTCAAATGTAATTGCTGCCATGTTGTTGGGTTTCTCCTACCGTTTGTTGGCGCATGAGACTTCCAGCCATCAAAATGCCTTGTGGTTACTGATTGCAACAGGATTCTGCGGCGGACTCAGCACTTTCTCGACATTCAGTTTGGAGAGTTTCAAAATGATTCAAAATCAAGAGTGGCTGAATTGTTCAGCATATCTGCTCCTCAATGTCGGACTATCCTTTTTATTGCTCATTTTTGCTTACCAAATTTCTGAAGGATGGAAGGGGTAAGACCGTTATTGAGTTTTGAAACGCATGAATCTGACGATATCCAATCAGAATGGATATTGATGATTCATGGTGCAGGCGGGAGCACACGCACATGGAAAAAGCAAATTCCAGCATTCTTCGGTTCACACAATATTGTTGTCATCGATTTACCTGGTCATGCCGCCTCTGCTGAAGCATGTCTTTGGCAAAACAATTACAGCTTTGAATGGATAAGTGAGGAAATATGGCGGGTGGTAGATCATCTCAAAATCAATGGCATTCACCTCATGGGCGTATCATTAGGCAGCATTATTTCCATGCAGATGTACCATAGTAGACCTTTGGCCATCAAATCGATGGTATTTGCTGGACCAATTGTTGCCTTAAATAACAAGCTAAGAATTTGGGCAAAAATTGGTTTAACAACTGCTAAAATTATCGGTTACAGGAATTTCTATGCTTTGATGTCCAAAGTGGTTATGCCGCGAAAAAACCACCAGAAATCCAGGGATATTTTTGTTCGAGAAAGTAAACTACTATCGAACAAAGAGTACAAAAAATGGACTTCAATGTATGGGAAATACTTGGATGTTAAATTAAAACAGCTCTTTGATGCCTGTCCGCAGGTCCCCACTTTTATTCTTGTTGGCAAACAAGATCACATGTTCTTTAAACCAGCTATGGAATATGCAGAACGATTTCGCGACATTCAAATTCAAATCATTGATCGTTGCGGTCACTTGGTCAGCCTTGAAAAAGCAGAGATTTTTAACCAGCACTGCAAAGTGTTTTTTGAAAAACTAAGATTGACTTCTAAGTAAAAAAAAATGGTTGCGTTTCCGCAACCATTTTCTTTATTAAATTGATTTGTATTATTTCACAATCTGCTTTGAAGAAACAGTTCCATTTGGAGCTTGAATAGTCAATTGATAAACACCTGAGCTCAAATCATTGGCATCCAAATTCCAAACATTGGTACCTGATTGACCATTAAACTGATCCATCACGACCAACTGACCTTGTGCGTTGTACAATTTAATGTTATACTGTCCAGCAGTTGTTGCATTCCATCGAATTGTTGTATTCTCAGCAACAGGGTTCGGAGAAACCACGAAGTTGGTCAAAGCTGTCTCTTGAACTGAAGTTGGAATAGATCCAACAACATTCAAAGTGAATCCAGTTTGCTGCGTTCCACCAGGGAAAACAGATCCATCATTCTCCACTGAGAAAATTACACATGATGTATCAACTGTGCCATCTGCACAATATGTAAATAAACACAATTCATATGTACCTGTCTCAGAATACTGCCACGTTGGGAAGGCTCCAGTCATGGTTCCACCATCACCCGTAGACCACATGTATTGGGCATTAGATGAAGGATCAGTAACATTAACTATCCAAACAACAAAAGGAGTATTGGCACCATTCATCATGGAATCAGTAACCAAAAAGATATTGGCCTCACATCCTGTAGAACCTCCACAACCCTCATCAATCACACCATCACAGTCGTTGTCTATGCCATTGTTGCATTCCTCATACGCGCCTGGGAAAACCCATGCATTGGCATCATTGCAATCTACATCGCTGGTGAAACCATCATTGTCGTTGTCCACAAAAGTTGAGTCACCATTACAATCCTCATCAATTGAACCGTCACAATCATTGTCTATTCCATTATTACACTCTTCATAAGCTCCTGGATAAATCCATTGGTTGTTATCGTTACAATCAGAAAATTCATCCCAACCATCGCCATCATTATCTGCATTGGGATTACCAAAGCAATATTCCAGTTCAAAACTAACTACACTACCAGGCACCCAAAATGCTGTCTCGCAAACTTGCTGACCTTGGCAATTGGCGATGCATGCTGTTATCATCATCTGAGAACTCGCGTTACCTTCAATTGGAATTAAACCGTCAAATCCTCCGTTGGGACCCGTTTCCACAACCATAGTAAAAGCAGTCATGTTCACAGAGTCCACGAAATAAATATCAATTGATATTGATTCATTTGTGCCATTGACCAAACCGCTAAAGTAAATGCCTTGAGACCAAGATTGCAGGCTTGCTAACAGAGCCAAGCACAAAAGGGTAAATTTCATTTTCATTTTTATAAGTTTAATTATACACGTCAGACCAAAAGTAAACTCATTTGGTTGTTTCTTCCTTGCTTTTTAACACAATTGTTCAGTTATGCTTTCCCACTCCTTGTATTGTGAACTGAGCTCGCTCTTTTTCATTTCATGCTTTTCTGTAATTTCTTTAACCAATTGAGCATTGGAATAATCCAACTGACCCATTTTCTCTTCAATGGCTGAAATTTCAAACTCAATTTCCTCAATCTTTTTCTCCACCTTGGCCAACTGTTGCTCTAGTTTTTTTCGGTCTTTCTGATCCTCTTTAGACCCAACTCCAGTTTGACCAATTTGGACATTGGATTCAACTTTCTTCTTGGCTTCTTTCTGTTGCTGCTCATAAACGGCAATGTTCTCTGCTTTTTTCTCCTTCAAGAAATCCAAAACATCACCCGTCCATACCTTCAATCGATTGGGCAGAATCTCATAAACGGTATCTGTCAATCCATTCAAAAAATCACGATCATGGGAAACCACTAGCAATGTACCGTCATATTGACTCAACGCCTGCTTCAATACTTCCTTGGAAACCAAATCCAAATGATTGGTAGGTTCATCCATGATTAAAAAATTGGTTGGCTTTAATAGCAACTTGCACAATGCCAACCTGGCCTTCTCCCCTCCACTTAAAACTTTTACTTTTTTATCTATTTCATCTTTACCAAATAAAAATGAACCCAATAAACCGCGTATCTGCGTTCTAATCTCTCCGACAGCCTCGTCATCAATGGTTTGAAAAATGGTCTTCTCACCATCCAATTCCTCTGATTGATTTTGTGCATAATATCCCATCTGAATGGCATGGCCCCACTCTATCTCTCCCTCATGTTGCAACTGACCTAAAATTATTTTAAGCAATGTTGTTTTTCCAACACCATTCTTTCCAATCAAAGCAATTTTCTCGCCTCGATTAATCATAAAATCAACAGTGGAAAACAAACGCTTTTCAGCAAAAGCCTTACCCAAAGAATGTCCCTTCAAGGTCACCTTACCGGCATGCGGAGCTGGTGGAAAACGCATGTGCAAGGATGTTCCATCTATATCATCCACTTCTACCTTCTCCAATTTATCCAATTTCCGAATAAGGGTCTGCGCAAAAGCTGCTTTGTCTTTCTTTGCCCTAAACTTATTGATTAGAACCTGAGTCTTTTCTATATACTTCTGTTGATTGGCCGCTGCATTCTCAGCCCGCTCAATTTCTTCCAAGCGCTGCTCGATGTACTTAGAATAAGAAAACTTGTAATCATACAATTTGCCCTTAGAAATCTCAACAGTTCGCTTGGTAACCGCATCTAAAAAAGTTCTATCATGGGAAATCAAAACAATGGCTCCTTCATAGTCCACCAAAAACTCTTCAAGCCATTGTATACTTTCAATGTCCAAGTGATTGGTAGGCTCGTCGAGAAGCAGAAGATCCGGGTTCTTCAATAACAGCTTTCCCAATTGAACCCGCATTTTCCAACCACCGCTGAATTCAGACAATTGTCGGTCAAAATCATTTGGACCAAAACCCAATCCCCTCAATACCCTCTCAATCTTTTCATCCATCTTGGTAGCATCCACCAAGGCCAAACGATGGCTTATGGTCTCTATCTCCTCAATTTTATCCGCGTAGTCATCGCTGGTGTAGTCATGGTGATTGGCAATGGCATCCATCAATTCATCCATCCTTTTCTGCAATGTCAGTGTCTCTGAAAATGCAGCAGCAGCCTCTTCTCGCACCGTTACACCGTGCGTATGTTCCATTTCTTGAGCCAAGTATCCTACAGTAGTTCCTCTTGTAAAGGCAACCGTTCCTGAAGTTGGATTTTGCAGTCCTGCCAAGATTTTCAGCATGGTAGACTTGCCTGCTCCATTCTTCCCTACCAAGCCCATTCGCTCTCTAGGGCCAATAAATAAAGTGATGTTTGAGAATAGATCACGCGATCCAAAACTGACTGTAAGATTTCCTATTGTTACCATGCGGGTGCAAAAGTAATCCTTTGAAAAAGAAAAAGCCACCTCGCGGTGGCTTTTCATCAATATTTCTCAATAATGCCAGAGATCATGTTCAAAAATAAATAAATCTTCTTTAATTCTTTCACTCTCTAGGATGGCCTTCATTGGATCTCTGTAATACTCCTCAATACGGCGATCATAAACATTCTCTTCTTTCACAACATAAGAGGAGAACATTCTCTTTTGAAACAAATCATCAAAAGTGATGGGCTGTGAGGTATTGTGTAAATTGAAAACATCCGCATTGGCAAACAAATAACGACACTCGGGGAAGTACAACCAAAAAACAGGGTCATTTCGAATGATTGATCCGCCACCATACTTTTTCTCAACAACTGGAGCAATGCCTATGATACGAACGTAACGCTCAGAACGTTGTTTGTCAAAAATCCAATCTTCCTTAATTTCATAGTACTTGACTTTATCCGCCAAAATTGGAATGATCGTATCACGCGTACCAATCTGCTCACCATTCTCATCGAATTCAGGGATGATATCAGCATTTGCCGCCTCTTTCAAAGCGTCTTCAGGCGACAACGGCGTACTAAACTCATCATCGGGAAGTGTAGGATTGAATGGATTCTTTGTACTGTATGCAGTAATCTGACCATCCTTGATTCCCTTCAAAATGACGTCGTATAGACACATCCTATTTTTGATTGGAGTGGTAGGATAGTACAATGAATAATTCATCTTTTGCTTCAAGTCAACCCGCTGCCAAATGCGCTTTTTCCACATCACATCTGCTTGACGCAAATAAGGATAAGGAACCACACGACGCGTAGGATTATGCTCTGGAACATAAGCACCATCCAGTGCAGTTTGAGCATGCGTTGTCATCAACAAACCACAACATGCGAGCAACAAAGCAATAAACTTCTTCATTTGTTCTTGTTTTTTATTCAACTTTCAAGGCGATATTTCCTAAAATACGCTCTCCACCATCAGGGCCAACAGCGACAATATTAGAAAAAATAACTGTACTTCCTGCTTTACATCCAGACAAAGCAGCTTTCATACTAGCATTCAATCTATCACCAGAACCATTCTCTTCAAAAGGCTTACCTCCTGATGCAATAGTCATTGTGAACTTCTTCACTTGATAGGTAATTCCATCAAAAATGAAATCTGGGTCCATCTGGGCAAACACCTTATCACCACCAGCCAAAGCACCTTTTGTTATTTTCGAATCACTCGACTTCTTACCAGCAAACATCGCGAATGGATCTGGAACGCGCTTAATCCTGAATTCCTTTGAACCCATTGACTTTTGCTCTCCATTGATTTGTGCAGATACACTAATCGTAGCAACCTTTTGGTTTTTATCAGGCTTGATTAGGTATGATCCACTCTTCACTTTATTCATTTGCTCACAACCTTGGCAAGTTGCATTCACATCACCATTTGCTCCTGGAACTGAAATCTCTACAGGATTCTCCAATCCCTTGTACAACACATTACATTTAACAGCATTAACAACTGCTACAGGCTCGCCAACAAAGAACGCAGGAACCACGAAAGGGATATACTCCGGTTTTCCGTTCTTCATGTACTCTATTTGACCTTTGTAAGCATGGGGACCTACAGACAAACCACCTGTACTAACTTTAAAGTGACACTTACCCTCACTATCGGATTCGTCCTCTGGAGATCTGCCCCCTACCTCAAATACAGTAGGCGTTGCCTTTGGGTCAGTTTCACCAGCCATGTAAATTTTGTTCTTGCTAGATTTATTGTAGGCAGCCAAATAAATCTCTGCTTCAAACTCTCCACCACGAATGATGTAACTCTGTTTAGGAACAACAGCCACTGTAACGTCATTAAACTTCATGTCAGTGGCGTTAATACCAGCAGCCAATGCCATACACACGTTGTTTTTAACGTTCATTACATCCGTCTCATACTTGGTCAAATTAGCTAAAACAGCAACCAATGGCATGTGAAAGAAATTGTTCACCTCCCAAGATTCTTCTTTGCCGTCTGAGGCCAAGTATGGCCCATCAAAGTTAAAGGTGCTTTTTATGGCATCCTGTAAATCTTGAGGCAAAGTGAAAGCCTCAGCTCCACTATCTGCACGCTCTACACGTATAGCCAATAATTGATCTTTGAACTTTAGTAATTTCGACTTCAAATCAGATGCCGAGAAAGGATCTGTTCTTGGTGATGCTGGCTCATGACCAATCAATAACGATGTATTGTTTTGGTTCTCATCTGGCTTCGAGATAATTGGCTTTCCATCTGCATTTTTTTCGTCCGCTGAAATCGCTACGCGCTTCCCACCCTCATCTTTCATATACTCTTCCCAACCCTCACCAGTTTCATTGGCCTTGGAAGAAGAGGCCATCACGTGAGCCTTCATTTCTTCTATGAAATTAATTAAATCATCAGAAATTTTATCCACCTCAGCTACAGCCTTTTGAAAAGGTACTGCCTTTGCTCCTTCGGTAGATGCATTGATCCCTTCAATGGTTCGTTGAGACTTCTCTTCCAAAATAGAATTGGTTTTACCTAAACCTTTCTGAATCTGAATGAAAGCTTGCAATACATCTTTTGAAATATTCATCGCCAACAGGGCTGTCAAGACGAGGTACATCATACCAATCATCTTCTGCCTGGGGGTTTCTTTACCGCCTGCCATCTATTTAAACTTTAAGTTTGTTAATGTTTCTTTTCAGTTCAAATGATTACTGACGTGCAGTACCCATTGCATTTAACATATTGGCATAAACCGTGTTCAATGACTTCAAGTTGTTGGCTAACTCAGAGATATTCTCTTTGTAGCGTTTTGTATCATCAACTGACTCAGAAAGATTTTGCACCAAATTATGCATATCAGCATACAACTCACGCGTTTGAGACATTTCCTTCAATTGCAATTCATACATATTGTTCAATGCAGCCAAATTCTCAGACATCTTTTGCAAATGAGCACCTGTAGTTTCTCCACTCTTAGCTTGTTCAGCCATTCCTGTTAAACTCTCAGAAACCTGTGCATAAGTATCTGCCAAATTTGAAACTTTACCTGATGCAGAGCGCAATGAACTCGCATACTCAGAGGCTGCAGCAGCGGCATCTGTAGTCTCACCCAATTGCTTTGCATTTTGGCTGAAAGTCTTCATGCCTTCTCCCAAACTAGCGATCAACTCAGGATCAACTTTTGCCTCTTCCAACATTTTATCCAACTGCTGAGACATACTTCCACTAGCTGCATTTCCTGAACCAGAACCACCTCCAGCAACTTTGCCTTTGTTGGATTCTTTCAAACTTTTCTTGCTTTCTTCTGGTAAGGACAATTCGGGGTAAACCAAAGACCAATCTGGGTCCTCATGTATTGGTTCAAAAGCTGAAAATATGAAGATCAAAGCCTCAGTTGATAAACCCACAATCAACAACAATGAAGCTCCTGGCCAGTGTTCAATCTTAAACATCGCGCCGAAGATTACCACCGCCGCTCCAATACCATACAACTTCGACATAAAATTTTTCCACGCCTTGCTTCCTGGTTTCATACTTTTTCTCTTTTAAAGGTTTTTGTTATTGTTGTTTATTTTTTCTATTGCCTAAGCTTTTATTCCATCTCCATAGGAGCGTTAAACTCTCCATCAGCAGCCGATTTTCCACGACCCAAATAACTCATGACGCAACGGAATCCAATGTAAGATTTTGCCGTATCCTGATACTCATAAGAGCGAGTACCAGTTTGAACAAAATACCCGATATCTTTCCAGCTTCCTCCGCGAATAACCTTTCGCTTCAATGAGGGGGGATCATGCGTTGTTGAACGGTATTGATATTCAGGTGACAAATCGTGACTGAACTCATATACACTCTCATCATATGCAGTATTGGTCCACTCAGCAACATTACCTGCCATGTTATACAATCCGTAATCATTTGGCGAGTATGAATAAATTGGAACAGTGTGACATCCATTATCCTCTACATAGTCACCGCGCATCGGCTTAAAGTTAGCCAATGGACATCCCAAGTAATTTCGTGTGTAAGGTCCACCCCAAGGATACGGTGACAATTCCAAACCACCTCTTGAGGCAAACTCCCACTCTGCCTCGGAGGGCAAGCGGAAGCGCTGAATATATGACATTCCGTTTTTGTGTCTAAAATCATTCATGATTTGACTTCTCCAAGCACAAAAGGCTTGACACTGTCCCCAAGAAACTCCCACCACTGGGTAATCATCGTACGCCGGATGCCAAAAATAGTTCTCTGTAAGTGGTTCGTTAAACCCGTAAGTAAAGTCATGAATCCACACCAAGGTGTCGGGATAGACGTTTATTTCTTCTTCGATGATAAATTTAGAACGGTCATTGTGTCCTTTGAAGGAGTGCAACTGATCCAATTGGTTAGGATTGCTAAACTCATCCTTGCTAACCTTACGTGTCGCTGCTTGCAAATCAATCCACCAAAAACGATACTTCAATTTGCGGGTATCTATTTCCCAACGGTCATAGAATTTCTCCTGACCCTGAAGATAGAAATTATCGTATATCAAATCAAAAATCTCGTCAGTAGAATAATCAATAGGCTCTTCCCAATTCAACACGTAACCTTTATTGACAAAACGCTCAAACTCGCGACCATCTTCACGCTCTTTCATTGAGTATCCTTCGATATCGTTTTGAGCCAAAACGTCTAACATCAATGAGTCCTTAACCCAGTATACAAACTGACGGTACTCATTATTGGAGATTTCTGTTTGATCGATGTAGAATGCAGGAATGGTAACTGTTCTGTGACGGCTATTCAATGCATATGGAACATCTTGATCGCTTGGTCCCATTGTGTAAGAACCAAAATGAATGTAATTCATACCATAAGGATTGGCTTGAATCCATTCATCACGGGGATAAACCCCAACTAATTCGCCACCGCCTGGTGCATAGCAACCAAAGAGAACGACGGCCATTAAGAAATACAAAAACGACTTTTTCATGATTTCCTATTTTTTAATTATCCCCACCACTATCCAACTTGAGCAAAAATATCCAACGCAATAATAAAACATTTTGTTTCAATTTCAACATTTTTTAATACAAGAAACGTGGATTCACGTGATAAGTCTTGATTGGTTCTTGTGAAACATTGAAGCAATATGTCAAAAATATCTCATGTGAACCCGTACTGTAATTACGGATTTCAGATGTAGTTAAATCATAACTATATCCAATACGGAACAATTGATCCAATGTTGTTCTGCCAGAAACTTTTTGAGGAAAAACTTTCTGAAATCCAAACATCGGGGAAACAGCATCCGTCATTCTGTAGGAGACACCTCCCCACAGCATGTTCTTCCAAAGAACATTAGCGTTAACATCAATCGCTGGACTAGCCTTCATGTCTGTCTTCATTAACAAATTACTTCTCAGGACCAAATCCGTATTGATTGGATAATTGTATCCTCCGCATACGTACATGTGACGAGCCATTTCATAATTCAAATCCTCCAAAGCTGCCGCATTTAAATGTGTCAATGAAACTCCCGCATAATAACTATCTGGCTTGTAAAAACTTAATCCCAAAGCTGCGTCAAAAACTGTTGAACTCTGCTGCTTCTGAAGGTCTGTAATTAGTGGGTCATTGGCATCAATATATTTCCAATCCGTTCCCAAAACTTTATTCAACATTCCCAATTGAATTCCACCTGCTATCTTATGAGCACCAATTGTGTGGTGATAAGCAAAACTTCCTCTCATTATGGTGTTGGATTCTAAACCCAAAGTTTCACTAAATGCACTCAAGCCAAAACCTAAAGTTTGATCTGCTAAAGGGGCATGTCCATTATAATTAAAAAGTGTTGTCTGGGGACTATTCTCAAATCCTGTCCACTGTGTACGATAGAACAATTGCAAACAATGCATTTTGTCAATACCGGCAAAGGCTGGATTGAAAGACATTCTGTCGAACATCCACTGCGTCAACTGCGGATCTTGCTGGCCTTTTGAAATTGTCACAAAAGACAAAATTGAAAAAAGCGTAATGAATATTTTTTTCTTCATATTTACCAAAATAGCCTTCTACTCTTTTTGGGTAGAAATGCTAAAATAATGGTTTTTTTGAACAAAACAAAAAAAATCAAAAATTAACTGTTCAAAAGAATACACCATTTGATGCGCTAAACCAATTTCTGAAAGGTTTTCCACCAACGATTTGGCACCTCTTGCTTTAGAGCAGTTTCGTAATCTTCATAAGAGCAAGGCACCAAATGATGTCTTTCATAACGTTCAGCTGATCCGACGGGATAAGGCACATCCATCCACCAACGGTCCGTCAAAGTGCTTTTATAAAACACCAATTCATCACCCGTTTCATCCATCAATACTGAGTAACGCGTGTATCTCTCGTAATCTCCTTTGGGAAAATCTCCTTTGCGATACAAAAAACCCTCTACAAAACACCAAACGCATTGGGCCAGTAATCCAGCTGACAATCCCCTGATGTCATATTGTGGATTAAACTCATAGAACCCTATTGATGTCAATTTATCACTCATGCCGGCGTAGCGCGCAATCTGAGCCATTTCATTTCCAAACAATCCGTTTGCGGAGGGCTGACCAAATCCAGGATTTTCAGATTGTCTCACACTGCTCATGTCAATGGAAACAATATCTGCATTTCTGATCACTGGCTCAACATTCTTGATATCAGCCTGAATCTCTCCTAGTCGAGTTGCCTCAAAATACATTTTCTCCATCAAAACTGTAAGATCTTTGTCTGTGAGGTAACGCTGATGTCCCAAATTACTATAGTTAAACAGGTAATTGGGTTTGTGCAATACAATCTTATTCAAAAAACCTTCCGAGGATTGATCATCATGGGTGGTTGCAAAATCCAACCTGCGATCAACGGATACCAGGTTCACCGTTTGCTCCAAATTCTCATAAGCCAAGTAATTGCCGTAGGTAATATCCTGAGAACCACCAATAATAAGCGGGATAATATCCGCTTTAATCAAGGCCTCACAAATACTCCTAACTGCAAAAAGAGTATCTTCAACTGTTGCACCTGCTTGAATATTTCCCAAATCCATGATCCGTGCGTCATCATCCCATTTGGTTAATGCATAGAAATAATCACGAAAAACGTGACTGGATTGCGCACATCCTTGATTGTTTCCAGCGTTTCGGTCTTCTTCAACACCAAACAGTGCAATCTTAACACCCTTCTCACGCCAATCCTCATCTCCATGATAAAAAACAATATCATGAACCAATGAAGAAGCAGGCTCAGCATCTATTGATCGATGGTGCCATTGGCTAGGGGTGAGAAAAACAGAAAAATCCATTGTTCGAAATTAATCGGACACGATCAATGCAAATCGTGGTGTGAAATGGATTATCAACAAACATTGGTGCAATCCCATTCAACCCAAACTCCGGCGCTACTTTTTCTTCGCTGCTGCTTTTTTAGGTGCGGCTTTCTTTGGCGCGGCCTTTTTAACCGCTGCTTTCTTTACGGGAGCTTTGCGACCTTTGGATTTGCCGGAAGGCTTGCTGTTGGCCATGATCTCAATGATTTCTGGCAACGTCAAGTTTTCAGCAACCACACCTTTGGGAATTTTGTAGTTCTCAGTATCGGCTTTGATGTATGGACCAAATCTTCCTTTGATGACTTGAATCTCAGGACGCTCCTCGAAACTTTTGATCAAATTGGCATTGATACCATTGATTTTATCCTCTACAAGCTGAATAGCCCTTTCCAATTGGACAGTGTGGGGATCATCTCCCTCTTTCACTCTGAGAGAAGCAAATGTCTTGTCCCATTTGATGTAGGGACCAAACCTTCCCAAACCAACCGCAATTGGTTTGCCATTCCACTCACCCAAAACTTTAGGGAATGAAAACAATTTCAACCCTTCATCCAAAGAGATGCTGCTGATGCTTTGATCAGGACGCAAGGAAGCAAATTTTTTCTCTTCGTCATCTGACGCACCCACCTGAATGATAGGACCAAATCGGCCTATTCTGGCAATTACGGGTTTACCGCTGGCAGGATCGATGCCCAACTCACGCTCTCCTGAAGCTCTGGACGCAGATTCAATGGTGGTTTCAACGGATTTATGAAAAGGCTGATAAAACTTTCTCAACATTTCTCTCCAATCCATCTTCCCTTCCGCAATGATATCAAACTCCTCCTCCACGTTCGCAGTAAAACTATAATCCAAAATGGTTGGGAAATAATTCACCAAGAAATCGTTGACGACAACGCCAATATCCGTTGGGAACAATTTTCCTTTGTCTGCACCTGTCCTCTCTGATTTGACTTCTGATACAATTTCAGCACCCTTCAAAGTAATGACTTCAAAAGTTCTCAATTGTCCTTCCAATTCTTTTTTCTCAACATATCCTCTTTGTTGAATGGTGCTGATGGTAGGGGCGTAGGTAGAAGGACGACCGATTCCCAACTCCTCCAATTTCTTCACCAAACTAGCTTCGGAGTATCTGCTAGGCTTTTGGGTATATCGCTGTGTTGCAATGATCTCTTTTCTTAATAATGTTTGTCCCACTTTCAATGGTGGCAACATGGCTGAATCACCCTCCTCGTTCTCCTCCTCCGTACTTTCAATGTACAATTTCAAAAATCCGTCAAACTTGATAACCTGTCCTTTGGCCACCAATTGCTCTGGTGTAGTGGATATGGCAATGGTTGCCGTAGTATTCTCCAACTCAGCATCTGCCATCTGAGATGCCATGGTGCGTTTCCAAATCAAATCATACAACTTCCTTTCGCGATCATCATTTCCAGCTTCTCTTACTCCCATTTCCGTAGGACGAATGGCTTCGTGGGCCTCTTGAGCACCTTTGGATTTGGACTGAAATTGACGTGTTTTCGAATATTGCCCACCAAAAGTTTTTACAATTTCATCCTTGGCGGCTCCTAATGCAAACTCAGACAAGTTCACACTATCTGTACGCATATAGGTAATCTTACCTGCCTCATACAACTTTTGTGCAAGGCTCATAGTGGCGCTAACACTAAATCCCAATTTTCGGGATGCATCTTGCTGCAAGGTTGATGTAGTAAAAGGCGCTGCTGGAGTCCGCTTTGAAGGTTTTGTCTCTAAGTTGGCAACTGTAAAAATTGCGTTCTTGCACAACTCAATAAACGACATTGCATCTGAACTTTGGTTCAATTTCCGCATCAGGTCTGCCTTCACAGTTGAGCCATCAGCATCAAATATACCGCGCACATTAAAATATTGGGTGGCAGTAAAGGCATCAATTTCCTTTTCGCGATCAGCAATAATTCTCACCGCCACACTTTGAACGCGACCTGCGCTCAAGGATGGTTTTACTTTCTTCCAAAGCACCGGAGACAATTCAAAACCCACCAAGCGATCTAAAATTCTTCTGGCTTGTTGGGCATTCACCAAATCGATGTCCACCCTTCTTGGATGATCAATTGCATTCAATATCGCTTTCTTGGTGATCTCGTGAAAAACAATTCTTTTGGTCTTTTGCTCTGGAATTTCCAATGCCTCCATCAAGTGCCACGAAATGGCCTCCCCCTCGCGGTCCTCATCCGTTGCCAACCAAACCACTTCAGCCTTCTGAGCCAATTTTTTAAGCTCTCGAACCATGTCCCTTTTATCCTCCGTTACCTCATAAACAGGCTCAAAATCCTTGGTCATATCAATGGCCTGGTCTTTCTTTGGAAGATCACGCACATGCCCCATACTAGACTTTACAATAAAGTCTTTCCCCAAATAACCTTCAATGGTTTTTGCTTTTGCCGGGGACTCCACGATCACCAAATTTTTGCTCATTTCAATCTTTTTAGACGGCGACAAATGTATAGGTAAAAAATTGGGTTCTCCAAAAAAGGCTTATTCGCATGACAGAACGGCATATATTTGCATATATAAAATTAACATTCAAAACAGCCATACACTGTGGAGGAAAAAAACATAGATGAAAGCCGTCAAGGGGAGTTCTTGATGGTTGAGGATAGCGCTCCGCTTCCCGAAAATAGAAAGCAAAAAAAATTGCTTTTAGAAAGCTACGGTTGTCAGATGAATTTTTCTGACAGCGAGATCGTTGCTTCCATTTTAACCCAACAAGGTTATGTAACTACCCGAGATGCTGAAGAAGCAGATTTGGTTTTGCTCAATACCTGTGCTATCCGTGATAATGCAGAACAGCGCGTTCGTGGTCGTCTTCAATTTTTTCAAACTTTGAAAAAGAAAAATCCTGACCTTCAAGTGGGGGTTTTGGGATGCATGGCTGAGCGACTGCGCGAGCAATTGTTGGAACAAGAAAAATTGGTGGATTTGGTGGTAGGTCCTGATGCATACCGCGATCTACCCAACCTATTGGATAAAATAGACGGAGGACAAAAAGCAGTTAATGTATTGCTCAGTCGTGAAGAGACCTATGCGGAGATTACCCCTGTTCGTTTGAATAGCAATGGTGTTACCGCTTTTATCTCCATCATGCGCGGTTGTGACAATATGTGTTCATTCTGTGTCGTGCCCTTTACCCGTGGTAGAGAGCGCAGCAGAGACCCGGAAAGCATCGTAGGAGAAGCCAAAGAGTTGTTTGAAAAAGGATACCGAGAGGTCACACTATTGGGACAAAACGTTGACAGTTACAAATGGAACATCAACAATAAAGGTGAGATTTTAGATGCACAATTGCCTACCGTGAATTTTGCTCAATTGTTGGAAAAAGTTGCCTTGGTTTCTCCCGACCTTAGAGTCCGTTTCAGCACCAGCCACCCCAAAGACATGACCGATGATGTATTGCATATCATGGCGCAATATGAGAATATATGCAAATACATTCACTTGCCTGTGCAAAGTGGAAACAGTGAGGTCCTTAAAAAAATGAATCGTGGTTATACCCGTGAATGGTATTTATCACGCATTGATTCCATTAAAAACATCATGCCCGATTGCGCCATTTCAACGGATGTCATTGCAGGATTCTGTGGTGAAACAGAAGAACAACACCAAGAAACCATCAGTTTGATGAGTCATGTAGGATATGATATGGCCTATATGTTCAAATACAGCGAAAGGCCAAAAACATTGGCTGAACGCAAGTATGAGGACGATGTTCCAGAAGAAGTCAAAGGAAGACGGTTGACAGAAATCATTGACAACCAAATGAAACAGAGTGCCATTTGCACCAAAAAACACATAGGTAAGGTTCAGCGTGTTTTGGTTGAAGGGGTATCCAAAAAATCAACAGAACACCTTTATGGAAGAAATAGCCAAAATGTGGTCTGTATTTTCCCAAAAAATGAAATTCAAATAGGAGATTATGTTGATGTTGCAATGAAGGATTGCACCTCCATCACATTAACAGGTGAAGTAGTTGCGCATTATCCAAGGAAATAAAATGGAATTGAACAGCATCAAACAAAGATTTGGTATTATAGGACAATCTCCTTTGCTCGTTCGCGCATTGGAAATTGCTACGCATGTAGCTCCAACCAACATCTCAGTTTTGATCAATGGCGAAAGCGGTGTAGGAAAAGAAAATATTCCAAAAATCATACACCACCTGAGCACCAGAAAACACGGCGCATACATTGCTGTGAACTGCGGTGCCATTCCAGAAGGAACAATTGATTCCGAATTGTTTGGTCATGAAAAAGGTTCATTTACCGGCGCTCATGAATCCAGAAAAGGGTACTTTGAGGAAGCCAACAATGGAACAATATTCTTAGATGAAGTAGCCGAACTGCCGCACAGCACTCAAGTCCGTTTATTGCGTGTTCTTGAGACGGGTGAATACATCCGTGTAGGATCTTCGAAAGTACAAAAGACCAACGTCCGTGTTGTGGCTGCAACCAATGTGGATTTTGTCAAAGCCATTCAAAGCGGAAAATTCAGAGAAGATCTTTTTTATCGTTTGAATCAAGTGCCCATTGCCATGCCTGCATTGCGTGATCGAGGCAATGACATCATCTTGTTGTTCAAAAAATTTGCTGCTGATTTCTCAGAGAAATACAATGTCCCTTTGCTTCAACTTACACCAGAAAGTGAATTGTTGATGTTGCAATACTATTGGCCAGGAAACATTCGCCAATTAAAAAACATCACAGAGCAAATCAGCCTACTAGAAACCAACCGATTCGTCACGCCTGAAACGCTGCATGCATACTTGCCCGATGCGGGAATGAACGCAGCCGGCATTGTACGAAAAGACAACAGACAATCCGGTGATTTCCAAGAAAAGGAAATGTTGTACAAGATTTTGTTTGACATGAAAAATGAAATCACCGATGTCAAGAAATTGGTGTTAAGCATGGTCCAATCGGGAAGTCATTGGATGGAAAACCCCGAGAGTGTCGCACTATTTCAGCGATTGTTTCAAGGAGCTGTTCCTGAGGATGGAGATTCCTTTGACACATTTGACTCCAATAGCCCCGTTATCACTGTAAAAACAGGAGGCAGCAGCAATAGTCCGATGATTGTGAATCATCCCATACACCATGAAATTGTGGAGGAGAGCCTTTCTCTTTTGGATACTGAAAAGGAAATGATCAAGAAAGCCTTGCTCAAGCACAAGAACCGCAGAAGAAACGCAGCCAAAGAATTGGGTATATCTGAGAGAACCTTGTACCGAAAAATCAAAGAATTTGATTTGCAAAACCTATGAGGATTTTTCAATTCATATGGATTGCTTTGATTGCTTTGATGGTTCAAAGCTGTCAAGTGAATTATTCTTTCACTGGAGGGCAATTCAGTGGTGCATCTAATTTTCAAGTCAGCTACCTAAGGCCGCAAACCGCATTAGCAAGCCCTGTATACGCCCAACAGTTAACGGAGGGATTAAAGGATTATTTGTTGGCGCAAAGCCCCTTGCAATTGGTCACCACCAACGGCGATTTGGTTTATGAGGGAAGCATTGTCGATTACAATCTATCACCCATTGCTGCGCAGGGAAATGAAATAGCTTCTTTGACCAGGTTGTCCATCACCGTGCGCATCAAGTACACCAATCAAATGGAAAAAGAATTGAACTTTGAAAAAAACTTCACCAAATACGCGGATTTTCCTGCGGGTCAAGATTTATTCAGCGTTCAAGAGGAATTGTGGAACAACATCAATGATCAATTGATCCAAGAAATATACAACGCCAGTGTCGGAAATTGGTAAACATAACAACCCCAAGGAAGCCATTGAAAAATGGCTAATTGCCCCGCATACACTGGATGAGGCTGATATGGGGATGGTCAACCGATGGTTGACAGAATTCCCGTGGTTCGGCACATTGCATACCCTAAAGGCCGTTCATGCCAAGGATCAAGGAATGGCGGACTATCCGCATCATTTACACCGCGCTGCCATCACCACCCATGACAGGGGATGGTTGTATGAAATGGTCAATACATCCACTGCCCCACCTCAGGATTGTGCACCAATAACAACTATTACTACACCCGTTGACACTGAAGATAGCCAACCTGCCAACATCACATTAACAGATTGGGTAGATATCTTTTTGGACGATGCCACACCCATGGCCACTGCCCAACCACAAGAAGAGGAATGGGTCGACTGGAGCATAACTTTGGAGCAAGTTGCAGCAGTAAAAGAAGAGATTTCGACAGCTATTCCAATTGAAGAAAAAGAGACTCGTTCTCAAATACCTTCAAGTATAATTGAAGAAGATCCAGAAAGCAATGACTACCCTGAAAGCGTTGATTTTGCTGAGTTGGGAGAACTTGGTCAAGACATATTGAACAAAGCCATCAGTTCAAGTATTGAGCTAGAAGTTTCTGAGAAAGAGACTACCGCGGATGAGGTAAAATCACCACAGTCCAAAACTGAAACAGCGGATTACGGAGATTCTTTTTTGAATTTTATCGCCGCCTCTATAGGTCAGCCTGCTGAAGAAAATAATGCTGCATCTCAAACCGTTTCACCGAAAACAGAAGAGCAGAAAAAGGAAGACGTCATTGAAAAGTTCATTCAAACGGAACCACAGATAAATCGGGGCAAAGCGATTGAATACGTGGCAGGCAACATGGCCAAGGAAAGTTTAGAGGAAGACTTGAACTTGGTCACCGAAACCATGGCTAAATTGTATATCAAACAAGGCAAATTGGACAAGGCTAGAAAAGCTTATAAAAAACTAATTGAGCTATATCCCGAAAAAAGCATTTACTTTGCAACGCAATTAAAAAATTTGAACAAGAAAAATTAATAGCATGGAAAACGCAATTATTATCATCACCGTTATCGTAGCCTTATTGCTCGCATTGGTAGTATTGATTCAGAATCCCAAAGGTGGCGGATTGACAACAGGATTTCAAGCCACACAAGTGGGTGGGGTTCAGCAAACCGCTGACTTCTTGGAGAAAGCTACTTGGTATTTGGTGATTGCCCTTTTCGTTTTGTGTATGTTGAGCGCTAGTTTCAGTGCTAGCACCAAGTTTGAAAACGAAGAGCAAGGCATTGAGCAAGAAGCACCAGCAGAGGGACAACAGCCCTAAGACGGTTATTCATACACTCATTTGAAATGTCAGCGTGTCGCACACACTGACATTTTTTATTTTATCCCTGCCATTTTTTCGCTTCGCTAAAGCAAAAAACACAATGGCACAACAGATGCTAAGG
>CAZNVU010000015.1:0-31833 GCA_964576575.1 uncultured Chryseobacterium sp. | reverse complement strand
ATAGTAACTGAATTGATTGGCCTGAGCGGGGTTGGGTCTTATGGGCACTACACTTTGGCCATATTCAAACACCAAAGAAGTATTGTATGATAATACAAAACCAATACCTGCATTGATTCCAAAATCCCAATCGTTGAATGCAGGCTGGCCGCCATATTCAGAAAGCGTGTAGCTGTATTTATTAGACATCACAGACTGGTGCACCAAATATGCGGCGTAGGGACTCAGATGCACATCTATCTTGTGATTCCAATGTATCTGCCAAGTCAATGGAATCTGAATGTAATTCAATCGATAAGCAAACACATTTCTTGTCAAGGTATCCAATGGTGCACGACTACCCTTGGAGATAAATCCCATGGATAAAAGGAAATTACTTCTGTCTGAAATATTTGCTCTTAATGACAATCCTGCTGTACCGCCAAACTTATCAAAACCGCCCAAACCATCACCACTCATTTGAGAAGATGACGGACCCATGAAATAACCCAAATCAAATCGCTTGGTTGTTGATTCTTGTGCTTTGGAAAGAATACATCCAAACACCAATAGAATCACCAATAACCATTTACTGCAATTCAAATTCTGCTGCATTGACTACTTCTTGTGTTGCTTTATCAGTAATAAAGGCCACAACAGTTATGTGGTTGCCCTGCCATCCGGACTTCAAGGGATAGGTATAGCTTTTGGTTATCAACGTGCCTGATGCGGGGTTACTGACCAAATCATTTCCCATGGGTTGAGTGACTGCGTCACGCAAAAGATGCTTGTGCTCATAGTCTAAAATATCCGATGGGCTTGCATTGTAATCCAATTGGGCACTAATGATGTGCGATTCCACCAACAAAACTGTCAAGGCATAATTGCCTGACATAGACTCATTGAACTGAGAGGCAGTATGGACATTGATCACGTTGTCTTCTGATACAAAATCAGCTTGAATTTGCACAGCAGCCTTGGCCGTCTCGTTCTTGGCATCTTGAATCAACCCCTGCCAAGCGCCGGGATTTCCTGGATCCAAATAATGAAAGGTGCTCAAGCTTCCATTGCGATCAATGCGCCCACATGGATTGAATCCACCCTGCAATTGCGCCCAATACATATTGCCAGGCACCGTATTAAAGTCAGCTTCATAAGGCGCAGCCTTGGGTTCTGCCAACGTCCCTGCATGTACAGCTACCGTTACCAATCGCTCTCCCAAGACTGAATCCAGTTGATTTACCAAATAAGTTGCGGCAGGACAAAAACCACATTTGTGTCCCGTGAATTCTTCCAAGAGAACATTCTTTTGGATATTGTCCGCAAAAACAAATGTTGGTGCTGGACCATACACTTCGTCTTTATATCGGTATTTAACAGCATTTACAGGTGATTCAATCTTATCACAAGACGACCAAATCAATGCCCCTATAATAAAAAACCCTAGAATCTTTTTCATGATTAAAAACTACTGGTGATACTAATTTCAAAACCATTGGTGGCAGGAACAGCGCGACAAACGCCTCCGATACAAAACACACCCTCACGACGCTTTCCATATCCCAAAGTTACCCGATGAGGACCGTTGATGTAACCCACTGTCCCAAAAAGATAGTTGATTTTCTTTGACTCAACTGGATTTCCCCTGTTGTACTGATTTACAAAACCCAATGTCCAATGCGGACTCCTTGTATACTCAACAACTATCGTTTCCCAATCACCTTTGTCTTGATCAGTATGCAATTCTTGTAATTCAATTCTAATATTGTCCTTCTTGGATATTCTGTAACCCAATTCCAAAACATGTATATTGGCATACAACATTCCTTTAAAATCACTTGTAACAGGGGTAACCAAAGTATTAAACTCCAAATAATAAAAGGTATACATAGCTTGAAACTCCTTGGTCAACTTACGCTTAAACTCTACGTTAAAATCACGCACATACTTCGTCTGTCCAAAACCAAAAGAATTCATTCGATACGATTCTGTGTAAGCTTCTATTCCTGAGTAATTGGTAGTATCCAAAGCGCTAGCGGCCGCGTAACTGGCAGAGAT
The DNA here is from genome assembly GCA_964576575.1 of uncultured Chryseobacterium sp. Taxonomy (GTDB): domain Bacteria; phylum Bacteroidota; class Bacteroidia; order Flavobacteriales_D; family Sanyastnellaceae; genus CAMCTV01. Next base: position 29,796 of record CAZNVU010000015.1, on the reverse strand, counting down.
TTGTGTTCCATACTTTCCGCCCAAGATGGTTCCTTTGGGTATGGTATAGAAAGCCTCAAGCATAAAACTAGCTTCACCTGTGAACGGTGTTGCATAAGGGTAAAGTGTTGCAGCTAAATTGTAAGTGTGCTGTTTGGTTATGGCAGGTGTGAAATTCAAAGGAACATCAAACAGCTTAAGATTTCTATCTCCTCTAAAGCTCAAATTATCAATACTCTTGGCCATAACATTGAAGCCCATACCTTTTCTGCTATACGATGTATTCAAAAAGATACCTTGGCCTTCACGGTAGATATATCCATTGTCTGCGCTTGGATCATTGATTTTACGTGCATACTCACCCGATAACATCCAACCTCCACGTTGTAACATAAGCCTACCGCTATACATCGCTACATTATCAGGAATGGTAAAGACCAAACTGTCCACAAAGCGGCTTCCGCCTTCTTGGTAGCGACTTACAAAATTACCACCCAATGTAACTTTGGTTTTTGCCGACATCCACTTTTTGTTTAGCTCATTGAGCAAAACCTCTCCATCAAATCCTCTAATTATACCTTCTGCATGAATCAAGCGATCATCAAAATCCAACCTTTGACGTCCAAAAACACCTTTCAATGCAACACCTTTTGCAGGTCGCAACACAACACGTGCGCCGTCCATGGCATTGTCGATACCCAAATTGGGTTCCCAATAAGTACGCAAGGTTAAACCATTTCCAAATTGCTCATAGAAATTTCCAACGGTAATCTCAAAACTGGAATCAGCATAAGTTAAGTAGCGATTCCCGATACCCGTTCCTTTGTATCTGTTCTGTGCACTGTATCCTTGTAGGGCATTTTGATAAGTCTCTAAACGCCAACCAGCAGTGACATTGCCATAGGTATAAGTGAAATTGCCAAATCCATTGAGGGCAGCCTTGGATGGTGGCACGGTAGCATTGATCAAACTGTCCGCACTGTATTGCTGCGCGATGAATTGAAAATTCCCCCTGAGAATTCCTTGCTTGGGTTGTTCTTGCGCCCATGTTGTCAAAGAGCACAACAACAATAAAGCTCCTGTAATTCGTTTCATGTTCAAATATAAGTCTTAGTTGTTACCGATGAGTTCTCGTTCAATCACCTTCATGCGTTGCTTCATCTCATCCACTTGCTGATAATATGTATCTCTTCCTTGAAAAGTTGCCTTCATGCTGAAGTAAAATTTAATCTTGGGCTCTGTTCCGCTGGGTCGAGCAGAGATGGTTGACCCATCCTCTAAGATAAATTGCAATACATCTGATTGAGGCTGCTCCAGCACATAAGTTGTACCATCGGACAACGTGGCTTTCTGCAATTGGTAATCGCGCAACTCCACCACAGCTTTGCCACCCAATGCTTTTGGAGCTTGCTCTCTATACCCACTCATCATGGATTTGATCTGCTGCACACCATCCAATCCTTTGAGCGTGATGGAAACTAACTCCTCATGATATAAACCATATTGCATAAAAATATCCATCAACATTTCCCACAAGCTACTTCCATTGGCCAATGCATGCGCACCAGCTTCACTCAGCGCAGCAGCACTGATTACCGCATCTTTATCCCGTACATCATCTCCAATGAGATAACCGTAACTCTCTTCACCACCAACCAAAAATTTCTCTTTCCCCTCACGCTCTCTAATCACCGCAGCAATGTATTTGAATCCTGTTAAGGTGGAATAGCATGGCACTCCAAAAGAAGTGGCAATATCCTCTATCAATGTTGAGGTAACGATGGTCCGTGCAGTAAAATAAGGCAATCCGGAAGGGTGCATTTTTCCTTTTTGTTTCAATTGATGATAAGCCAATAAAGCACCTGTCTGATTGCCATTGAGCAAAGCCATTTTTCCTTGGTGGTCCCTTACGCAAAGTCCAACACGATCCGCATCAGGATCGGTTCCCAACACCCAAGCGGCATTGGTCTTTTCAGCCAATGCAATGGCCATAGCCAATGCCTCTCTCTCTTCTGGATTGGGTGATTTTACGGTAGGGAAGTTTCCATCCGGTTTGGCTTGCTCTTCCACTACTTGGACATTTTTAAAACCCATACGCTGCAGCAGCGGTGGCACCATGGTAATTCCAGTACCATGAATAGAAGTAAATACAATGGGCGTATCCGCAACCTTTCCTATGGATTCCGAATTCTCAATCAAAGGCAACACGGTGTTCAAATAATTCTCATCCCATGTTGCATCCAAAATATGCAACAAATCATCGTTGCCTTTAAAGACAACATCATTAAAAGATGAAACACCACGTACACATTGAATAATTCCTTTGTCATGCGGAGGAACTACTTGCGCTCCATCCTGCCAATAAACCTTGTATCCATTGTATTCAGGGGGATTGTGAGATGCGGTGATAACAATACCTGCTTGGCATTGCAATTGTCGAACAGCAAAGGATAAAACAGGAGTAGGACGCAATGATTCAAACAAATACACCTCCAATCCATTTCCGGTTAAGACATCGGCAGCTGTTCTGGCCAAAGTATCTGATTGGTTTCTGCTGTCATAAGCAATGGCCACTTTTGCTGGACCATTGACTTGCTGGCGAATATAATTGGCCAATCCTTGGGTAGCGGCACCGATGGTATAACGGTTAATGCGCATGGCACCAATACCCATTATACCTCTCAGTCCTCCAGTTCCAAATTCTAAATCTTGGTAAAAAGCCTCTTGCAAGGCAGGACCATTTTCAGCCATCAAAGCTTTCACTTCATTTTGGGTAGACTCATCTACCGCATCTACTAGCCAATTGGCTGCTCTCTCTAATGCATTCATTGCGCGTCTTTCATTTTTTGAAAACAGTGTTGCAATTGATCTATCCAAGAAGCGGGGACAATACCTGTTCTGGATTGGAAAAGTGAACTATCCAATTTGGAATAGGAAGGCCGCTTGGCTTTTTGCGGAAAAGCATCACTGCTAACGGGAGACAAGTTAATAGGAATAACAGCAAATTGAAAAATTTGCTGCGCAAAATCATACCAGCTGCAAATACCTGCTGGGCTGTAATGCATGATACCTTTCAAATTGCATTTGCTGAGCAAAGACAACTCTATGGCCATATACACATCTTTGGCCAAATCGTCCACGAACGTTGGGCTACCGAGTTGATCGTTGACAATTTGCAAATCTTTTCGGGTTGTAGCCAAAGACAACATGGTAAGTAGGAAGTTTTTTCCTCTTGAACCATACAACCATGAAACTCTGAAGATGGTATGAATGGGGAAAAGGCGCTGCACAATGCCTTCAGCAGCCAATTTGGATCGGCCATAGGCATTGAGGGGAGTAGGAACATCACTCTCAGAATAAGGAGCTGCCTTACTCCCGTCAAACACATAGTCTGTTGAGAAATAGATGAGCCACGTTTTCTGGGTATCGATGCATTGCGACAAGGTGATGAGGCTCGTGGCGTTGATAAAAGTGGCTTGGTCTTCTTGCTCCTCTGCTAGCTCTACGTTGGTATAAGCAGCAGCATGGAAAATGATATCAAAGGAATGCGATGAAAAATACTTCTCGATGCTCTCGGCATTGCTCCAATCAAGTTCATCACGACCTGGAGTAGCCACTTGCCCTTCCCAATTTTTGGCAGCCAACACCTCAGCAAAGGCTCTGCCCAGCTGCCCACTGTACCCCGTCACCAGCACCGATTTCATGTTTCGAAGATAGTGATTTTGGGAGAAATCAATTATTTGATAAAACCCTAACCTTCCCAACCAACTGACCCTTGATTTCTAAAACTTTGAAGGTATAATCACCTATCACCATCTCTTGTCCTTTGACTGGAAAATTTTCCAAGCAATGCAATATCATCCCGTTAATGGTGTCATACTTCTCTTCATCCTCCTCCAACTTCAATCCATACTGGTCATTGATGTTCTTGATCTCGTCCCTTCCCGTAAAAATATAACTACCATCAGCCTGTGGGTTGTTCACCAAATCCACCACATCATGTTCGTCCTCAATCTCACCAATGATTTCTTCAATAATGTCTTCCAAAGTAGCCATACCAGCAGTACCACCAAATTCATCCACCACAATAAACACTTGCTTCTTCTCTCTGATATTCATGCTCAACATCTCCTGCGCAGGCATCGCTTCTGGAATTATAGCCACAGGACGAATCAAATTCTGAATGCGCGTGGGTTGGCTCAACAAATCAAAAGAATGAACATAACCAATGATATTGTCAATGTTGTTTTTAAACACCAATATTTTAGACAACTGCGACTCAACAAATTTGTTTTTTAATTCAACCATACTAGCGGTCAACGGCACGGCAACAATCTCATTTCGCGGAATCATGCAATCGCGTGCTTTGACCTTGGAGAAATCCAATGCGTTTTGGAAAATCTCTATCTCGTGATCCATGGTGGTGGTTGGGTCCTGCTGACCCGTAACCTTCTCCAAATAATCATCCAAATCCACTCTTCCAAATACACGCTTCTCATTCTCCGCATTGGCTTTTTTTCCCAAAATCAAATGCGCCAACATCATTACCAACATGGCAAAGGGCCATAATACCACACACCACAACACAAGAGGGACAGCCAAAATATTCAACCAACGGTTAGGGGAATGCGTGACCATGATCTTGGGCAAAAACTCACCAAAGACCAAGATGATAATGGTGGACAAGATTGTTTGAACCAAAAGTAAACCTCCATCACCCAAAAAATGAGCAACATCGTGCAGGTTGTTTTCAATACCCAACACAATTTGGTCGCCTAGTTTCATTCCAAATACAACCAAACCAATATTATTACCTACCAACATGGCAGATAAAAACAATTGTGGACGATTGATGAAATAAGAAACAATATTGGCCGACCACAATCCTTGCTTCTTGTCTAACTCAACTTTCAAGTGATTGGCAGACAAAAAAGCCATCTCCATGCCACTAGAAAAAGCACAAACCAAGATGCTAATGATCACCCACAATAACCAGTTGTCTGTAGCCACCTCCATTTATCCCTGATCTTGATTGCGCTTCATGCGCTCATACATTTTTTTCCTAAAGTAATACCAAACAAAAGCAATAACTGGAATCACTAAATTTTGACTTTCCTTTTCAAAGCCATTCAAGTAAATTCTAAAAACAGCATAGATTGTTGTTGCTATAGCAACAGCCAACCAAAAGTGAATGAGTAAACGTGTGAATTTGTCCATTAGTCAATGTTGTTGTTGATGTTCATTTGGCCTGTTGGCTTCAATATCTGATATTCCGTAAAGGCAGCGTTGCTAATCAAACCCTTTCCGTGCAATATACCCGTCTTGGTTTGTATCGTTACCCAATCATCGGTCTTGATTAAATCACTATCTCTAAAAAAGACAACAGATTCAGAAAGCATATACTCATTATCACTGTTAATCATCTTCACATTTCCATTGGCTTTAAAGACACCCGACTTTTCCCAAAATTCTCCAGTATTGGCGGTTAGCACAGCATCTCCTTCTTGAGCGTCAAAAAAGGTCATTTTAAACCCGCTATTGGCCAAAATGATACTGGAATCTTGGACATATCTCTCAAGCAATGGAGACTCCAATCGCGTAGAGCGCTCACCGCGCTCAGAAAAAATATAATCTGCATCAACAATGGACTGCACAGGATAGTTAAAATCATCCGTTACAGCTTTTATCTCTGCTATTTCATTTTGACATGAAATACAATAAAACAAAACCAGTACTATAAACAGTGAAGAGTTTCTCATTAATCGTACTTTCTAACCAAGAACCATTTTTCGAAGGGTTGCATTTGAAAACCTATTGACACAAGGTTCTGACGAATACTAAGTAAATCTCCAGCACTCCTGCTTACACTTTGATAAGAGAAATGCAGAGCTGAACTAGACTTTGATGCGCGCAAAGGAATAGTAATACCCGCAGACCAAGACTTCAAAGCAACAGCATTTCCCTCAATTTGTATATTGTCTGTTCCTTGGGTAAAACCACCACGGTAACGAATACTTGACCAAAAATTATTTGCTCTTTCTGCAGAAAAGGGCTGAGCTTCCACGAACATAGCATAACGCTGAGACCGTGCAAAATTTCCAATGGTATTCAAAGAGAAAGTAGTAGTGGGATTGGTCCAATCTTGGAGAGAATATTGCGCTCCTAAAGAATACTTACCTCCAGACTTACTCAACCAAGTCAACATTCCAGATGCTTTCCATTGTTCTGGAGCTTTGAGACTTCCCTCCTCACTGACAGTGACATAACCAGTATCCAAGGTGACATCCTCACCTGCATAAGGAAGCGTACTTACTCCATAAATGCGCTCATCTGCGCGTAAATCAAACGCCGGTGAATAAATCAAACTTGTCGTTAAGAGAATTAAGTGCTGTTTGGTTGATTTTCTTTGGTTCCCTATCAGCGACATTTGATGCATTGCAGATAGGTCATATCTAAAGGTTTTCACTTCCAAAAGCTGATCAAATCGAATATCAAACATTTGCGTGGAACTAAAATCCATCTTGCGGTTAAAGCTCATAGCTCCAAACATAAAGTAGCCATTAACGCCAATGGACAATTGATGACCCAAATAATGCGCGCTATCCATGCCCCAAGAAAAACTTCTTGCACCACCAAAAACCAACTGGTGTATACCACCTTCTCCACTGTGAATAACATCTCCGGTCAAAGAATCATTCACCGCAAACGCCTCACCCATATTGTATCCAACTCTACTATAATTGTTGATACCAACAGCGAAACCATATGGAGACCCGGTGCGCTTAAAAGCAAAAGCCACTTCCCCAACTTGCCCACCGCGGTATGGAGATGACGATGAACCTCCCTGATACTTCGTTTCATGCATCATCATGCTAGACTGAAAAGAGGTCTCCTTTAACCAAGCATACGATGCGGGATTGTCCAATAATACAACGTTCAAATCTGAGGGAACCAAAGAAACACCACCCATCCCCCTGCTCAATGCGTTATCTTGAATTGCAATTTCTCCAATTCCCCAACGCGAAAATGGATCATTCATGGTATACTGAGCTGATAAGGGAATCACGCCCAACAATAAACCAAAAACAATCAATACTAATTTAGCCTTCATTTAACCAATAATTTAAGCCCCAAAGATTCAAGTGATCCACAACCACAAAGCGCTCTTTGAAATGCGTTTCCAAATGTACAACATCACTTCCAGTAATCACGACCTGATCAACATGCAGTGTTTCACAAAATAAGTCAATCATTCCTTCCATCTCTGTCCGCCATCCAAGCAGTCCTCCGGTATACAAATTCTTTTGTGTTCCATTGCCAACAACAACGGTCTGAGCGTTCACCAAAGGCAATTGAACAGTAAAATGGCTCATGGCATTCCAACGCATCTGTAATCCTGGCGCAATAGCCAAACCTGAAACACACCAATCCTTGACAGAGGTATAAGTAACGCAAGTTCCCAAATCAACTACAAGAAGAGCTGAATTTTGGGGAAACTTGAAACGCGCACCCATTGAAGCCGCTAGACGATCCAAGCCCATTTCTGAAGGAATAGAGTAATCAATAAAAAATGGCGCTATGCTATCCGCAGATAAAACCTTAACAACATGAAATTTGAGCCATGTCAAATCACCTCTAACAGAACATACAGCTATGGATTCAGGCGGATACTTTTCTTCTAACGTTGTCATAAACAAGGACGAAGGCTCCTCTCTAAACTGAAAAATTTCCATTAACTCATTCTCCCTGAATACTCCCCATTTGATTGAAGAATTACCCGCATCGATGCACCAATTGTATTTCACCATTACTCCTTGTGCAATAGCGTCACCAATCCTCTGGCCTCAATGGGTTGTCCGCCACCCATCGTATAACGGATATAATAGACATAAACACCCTGAGCAATTTTATCTCCACTCTCTGTTAAGCCTGTCCAACCTTCATTATAGTCATGACTTTCAAAAAGAACATCTCCCCATTTGCTGTATACGTACATCTCATAAAAATCAAGGGGAGCATAGGAAATGACAGGTTTAAAGACATTGTTTACGCCACCTGTAATGATGGCATTAGGGATAAAGAACTTAGGCTCATGAATCAACACAACTTCATTGGAAAAAACCGAAAATGTTGTGTCAAAATTCAACGACGGATTGGAAATCATCTCCAATCTGTAGGCTACATAGCCATCTGATTGATAGAGGGAATCGATGAAATCAGTGTAGTTCAATTGATTAACAGATAAGTCAGCCAAAGACTCGTACCAGCCAAACTCGCCAACCTTTCTGTGTAAAACGTACTTATTGATTCCTTCCGACCACTTTTCATATGGCTTCCATTGAAGCAATCCCTCATACTTATAATCAATCTTCAACCCTTCCAATAAAACGTTCTTACAAGTACTGCTTATATAAACAGTATCATTGCATTGATTCAAAACCACAACGCGAAACTTATATCTAAAAAATTCCGGATCCAAATCATAAACTTGAAACACAACAGGATTAACCACATTGGTTTTCTCCTCTATGAAATCCCAAGTTTGCAAAAAGTCATCAAACTTTTGCAACTCATACCGATGAATAGTTGGCGTAGTGGATGTTTGAAAAGTTACTGTAATGGAATTATCCAACTCAACTGAAACACCTGAGAGATAATTCATCGATGGTGGTACAGGATAATTCAATGTAATTGTCTGCACATTACTAACCGCAAAGTAACCGTTATTAGCAGTAGCCAAAACATAAAAGCTATGCGTTAAATCCGTAAAGCCATTGAGATTGACCAACCATTGTGTTGTATTACCACTGACTGTCCCCAACTGTGTAAACGACCCATTGGCTTCAGCATGATAAATGGTATAGCTTTCTACTCCATTCTCCCATCCTTGGTATGCGGTCCATTGTAGTTGTATCTGATCAGTACAAGGCACTTGATTAGGTGGTGACAATAAAACGGCACAATTGCATATGCTTCCTGTAACACTTGTGTTGGGTGAGGGAGGATTCCCATTGGGGCACCCATCAAATGCCGCCAATAAGTAACAGCCAGACTGTACAGCACTATTTACAGATACGTCTACATATGAAGTTGTAGGCACAAACAAGGTCTCTGCAATAGCCACAGAACCACCACTGCAACGGTACAAAATATAACCTTCAGTATCTAATGACGTACTTGGATCCCAGCTGATTAAGGGATTACCATTTGATACGCTAACTGAGGTAATCAATGGAACTGCTGGAGGTGTTTGATCATTAAAGATATCCTCAGCAACATTAGATACATTCAAACATGTTCCCATTTGTGTAGAGACAACAAATGACATCAGCGCGTTGCAAGTGGTAACCTCTACACTGTATGATCCACTGCCATCTGTAATTAAGGCACTGTTATTCCAAGAAGTATTGACATCATCCCAAATGAGATTGTATGGCGTAGCAGACTCCCCTGTCCATTCAATATCGGCAAAACCTAAAGGTGAGGAAGCGGGGGTGGCGGTCAAAAAAGTATTGCAATGGGTCAAACCTGGATCAGAAAGTAAACTGCCAAATCCAGAGTTGTACTCTACAACAACATAGTAACAAATCTCATTGGCTGAAGCATCATTGATATTATCCAAAAATGAACTTGTCGATAAATTACTTATCTGTGCTATTTCAACAAAAGAACCTCCGGAAACAGAGGCAAATATGTGGTAAGCAACAAACTCATTATTGGGATCTGCAGGCGGTGTCCACATAACATTACTTGATCCATTGATGTCAACCTGAGAACAATCAATATCAGGAGATAATACCTGCGCATTAGCCAAGCGACCAACGAAAAGAATGAACAATAAAAACCAGCTATACTTCAATGACATTGACATTCTTTAAATCGATAGTTTTTGGTAGGCCGTTTTAAAATCAATCATAGTTTGGTCAATGATCTGTTTAGCGGACGATATACTCTCCAAACGAGCTGAAACCTGTCCTATCTCTAATTCTCCTTCAATCATATCTCCTTCAAACATACCTTTTTTGGCCCTGCCTCTTCCCAATAACGCTTTTAGCTCTTCATTTGTTGCACCGCTTAAATATGCAGATCTAACTTGATCTGCAAAAGGATTGTTCAACAATCGAACAGGTGTAATTTCTTTCAAAGTAAGTTGCGTGTCTCCTTCTTTGGCTCCTATAACTGCCTGCTTGAAAGCTTCATGGGCAGAGGATTCTTGGCACGCCACGAAGCGAGAACCCATCTGTACACCCTTTGCACCCAGGGCAAATGCGGCCAACATGGACCTACCGTCGGCAATTCCTCCAGCAGCAATAACAGGAATGCTTACCGCATCAACTACTTGAGGAATCAAACAAAGCGTTGTAGTCTCTTCTCTACCATTGTGACCGCCAGCCTCAAATCCTTCAGCAACGACAGCATCACAACCCGCCTCTTGCGCTTTGATGGCAAACTTTGAACTTGAAACAACATGAATCAACTTACAACCGGCAGATTTAAAAGTCTCCGCATACAGTTTTGGGTTTCCAGCAGAGGTAATTACAACCGGAACTTTTTCATCCAATATAATTTGAATGTGATCAGCAACTTGGGGATAAATCAAAGGCAAATTCACAGCAAAAGGACGTTGTGTCGCCGCTTTACATTTCTTAATTTGTTCCTTTAAAACTTCTGGATACATGCTACCAGATCCAATTGTCCCTAAACCACCAGCATTGCTCACCGCAGATGCCAATTCCCAGCCCGAACACCAAATCATCCCCCCCTGAACAATGGGATATTGAATATCAAAAAGTCCTGAAATATCATTCACGCTTTAAAAATACTGCAAAATCAAAGACATTTTTAATTTTTTGAAGCAAACCAAAAAAACCTTATCTTCGTTGCTCACTTTACTGAACCATGAAAAAATTAATACTCATTTTAATGTTAGCTTTTGCGTTAGACAAAGACGCATCGGCTCAGTTTAAATACGATTATGGTTTCAGATTTGGGGCAGCCAACTATTTGGGAGACATCGGCGGAAAAAACCTACCAAGAAGAGATTTGGTTGTCGACATGCATTTGCCAAGCACTCGCTGGGCTGTGGGTGGATTTATTAGAAAAAGAAAAAATAAAAGACTCGCCTTTACCAGCACATTTGATTACATCAGAATTCAAGGGACTGACCAGCTTACAACATATTTCCCCAGAAGAGCACGTAATCTAACATTCAAAAACGACATGTTTGAGCTATCAGCAAGAGCTGAGTATACCCTTTATTACGATAGTGACTTAAGCAATCAAGGATACTTTAATCCAGACATGAAAATATATGTCTTTGGAGGCGTTGCCGGATTGTTCACCAACCCTAAAGGCCTTATGAATTCTTACGCAGCAAGAAATTACTCAAGCCGCACTGGGGAGGATTTAGAAGGAGAATGGATTGCTTTGCGTAAATACCGCACAGAAGGTCAAGACAATGCTTATTCCTCCGCTGCTTTTGCCGTTCCGATGGGAATTGGTATGTATTTCACTTACATGAAAAAATGGCGAATTGGTTGGGAATATTCATGGAGGATGACATTCACTGATTATTTGGATGACATCAGTGGGGTATATCCTGACCCTGTGATTATTCAAGAAAACAATCCCGATGATTTTACACTTCTAGATTCATACATTTACCACAGCTATGACCAGAGCTATATCGGAAAAAAAATAGACGGAACTTTTATCCCTGCTGAGACTAATCCCAACGGTATACCTCCAGCAAATTTTTTCACCAAAGGAAGTCCAAGAGGTAACCCACTGAATAACGACAATTACATGACCTTTCAACTTTATGTGAGTAAGGTTATACGATCTAAATCCAATTTCTACAAATCCAAATACAGCTGGATGAGAGGAAGAAGTGGAGGTGGTGTCCGAAGAGCAAAAATCCGATTCTAAATCATCGGATTTAAAAATCCATATTGAGAGACAGATAAAACACCCTTGGTAGCACCTGCCTATCATCTATTCCCCACGCCCAATCGGCTCTTAAAAAATAGCCCAACACCTTAGAACGCAGTCCAAACCCATAACCAAAAATCACGGGCTCCTTGAAGCTGCTTACCGCTACAGTCACTGGATTTTGAATTACCGTCACAGTATTAAAACCATTCTTTTGATCATATGGAGATTTCCCTGTCCAAGCACTTCCTGCATCGGCAAAACCAATTAATTGAAAATACCTAAAAAAATCAGAACTGATGGGACGTTTTGAAAAATAACTAAACAAAGGCAAACGCACCTCTGCATTCAATGCCATAAATGAATTACCGTTCCTTGCATTCACATAAAATCCCCGCATGGGTCCGCAAAATGAGGCAAAGCGATAATTCATAGTGTCAGAAACTTCAGTAGAATTATCAACCCTTTGAAAAAGCCAATTATCAACTCCGCCTAAATAATGAACTATTTTCTGAGTGCCAAATGAAGTCGCACCAGCCAATCTCAAGGCTCCAATGATGTTTCTGTGCAGCTTAACATAATGTCTCAAATCACCTCCGATTACTTGCATGTCGGACTTACTGCTCCAATCGTCCACACGTTGCATTCGTTCATACCATATTTTACCTCTTGTTCCCTGCAGCAAGTTCATATCCAATGAACGCGTATTGTCAATTACATACTCTACTAATAGACCTGCATTGTGCTCGTTGACATTGGGATTGGCCAATGACTGTGGATCTACTGATAAATCTATACTCCTATCCCAACGATACTGCCCGCTAATTCTAAAAGATTGGAACTCATCCAAAGGATATCTCAACTGTTGTGTGACGAAATAAGTCTCTTGTCTATAAGCGCTAAACACTCCTCCCCAACGCTGTGACCTTCTTTGGAATGTTGTTTTCTTATCCAATTGATCTTTATTGTTCTCAAAGGCAATTCCAAAATCACTATTCCTAATGTCAGCAGCAATTCTGACTGCTGCCACTAACCTATAATCCTCCATTAAATCACTCAAAGAAACCTTAAAAAGCCCGCTCATACCCGGGAAAATACTGCTGGGTCCAGAAGAAGCACTTTGATAAAAATTGGTGACAAAAGTGTTGTCCAATTGGGTTGAAGCATAATCTGTTGTAAAATTCAGATCATAGTTGCTGCGCTTCCAATCACCATCTTTGGGCTTATCTTTTTGAGGAGTGGCCTGATCTAAAACCAAGGTTTGCTTTTCTAAAATAAAGTTCTTCCTCTCATTATAAAACTGATAATTGGAGACGTTGATGCGCCCCAATTGAATATCGCGTGGGATAAAAAGTAAGCTATCCTCAGGCAACTCAACTGTAGATTCCTTCCTATTCATGAAAGGCTTCTTATCAAATTGACTTAGGGTTAGTTTATTGACATTAGGAAAACCGTTAAAGTCATGGCGAATAATCCAGGACTTTTCACTACTCAGCCATTGCTCTACTTTTGACGCATAAGACAACCTCACCATTTCATTCAACTGAGGTTCTTTTCTATAATGAACTGTAGTATCAACAAAAGCGATAACAGAATCCCATCTTACACGATAAAACACCTGCTGCTCATCTATATACTCCACACATCCCATTTCATCATTTCCCCAATCATAGGCAAAGCGCAATGGCCGATTGGTCTCGTAGATTGTCTCTATTTTAGGAGTCATTTGACCTGATTCGACTTGATTTAATCTATACCTCCATTCACCCTGTTGAATTGACTTGGATAAAAAAATGACCTTTTTATTGGGCAAGTAAACGGGAGAGTAATCATCCTCATCTGTCTTTGTTAAGGCACGCGGCGTGTTGGCTATTGTTGGCAGTAAAAAAACATCACTCCTACCTGACAAAACCCCAATAAAGACAATGTTCTTTCCATCATTGCTAAACCTAGGCTGAATAATTTTATCTACAGCAAAAATTTCCTTTTCATTCCAATCACCCTCTTGGACATTGTATTGGGCAAAGCGCAAAAAACCGCGCTTCTCATAAAAAATTGCCAACATCTCACCAGAAGGATGCCATGCAATTGAAGGATAAGTCAAATCATCAGGACGATCTTGCTTGGGTTGCCTTTTCAAAATACAGTTTAGCTTCTTTGAAGTTGTATCATACACCCATACACGATACTGACCCCATTCATGTGTAATAAATGCCCACTTATCACCTTTTGAATTCATTGTGAAGTCTCGATAAATAAAACGCTTCTTGGCTTTACGATCAATCTCACCCATCAACCTTCGCGCAGCCTGTGTATTGGGAAGACCCTCAGGCTTCATCATCGGTTGAGTCTTGAGTTTATAATACTGATAAAACTCCTCTACGATGCCATCGAGCGTTTTACCCAATACAATTTCAAACCCGGCATCTACTCCCCGCGTAAACTTGGACATTTGGACAACACTTGGGATTACCCCAGAACCATAACGATCTTCGATGAAGGTCCAAAATGCCGCACCCCCCAACGAAGCTGATCTGTTTCTCCAAAAATTGATCTGGTGTTTTCTACGGCGCAGTTCGTTGTACATAAATAAATCCAATTCTTCATTTGAAGGTCCAGACTTCCAATGCGCCAGCCCTTTCAGAAACCACTCTGGCAAAGAAGAAGATGCTGCTGCCTTAACAGCATCTTTCCAACCATTTCCAAGTATAATTTGATTCAGCGTAATTGAGGTTAAACCTTGTTTCAGTTGACGCGCATACACCTCATGATCACCCTCAAAAAAAACAAAAAGCTTGTTCTGGATGATTTGATCCGTTCCCATAATTTGATAACGTTCATCTAACGTGGTTCCAATGTTACTTTGACGCATATCTGATTGGCTTAGATAAACCAAAATATAAAAACGTTCAGTAGGCTCAAAACCAAAAAATTTGGTCAATTCATCACAAACTGCGTCAGATTGCTTTGCCGTTTCCAACGCCAGTTTCTCTCCGCCTTGATAAAAGTAAATGTCAGCATACTTACCTTTGAAATAAGACCAATCAAAATTCCTAAACTGCACCCTGTTCTTGCCAAAATCCAAGTTGCTTCCTTGATAAAACTGTGCATGCACTTTTCCCAGAAAGAAAAAGATCAGCAAGCACCATAAGGAAATTCGTTTTATCATTGCCGCAATTTACTGCTTAAAGCTATACATCATGTCAGTACAAACCATAAAAAGAGACAAAATTGACGTTCATTGCCTTACGGTTGGACCGTTTCAAGAAAACACTTTTCTTGTTCGACATGACAGTCAAAAAATCACAATCATCGACCCTGGTGTTAGCAATTCCCATGAAGAAACTTTGCTAAAGAACTTAATCCAAGAGATAGGTCTTCCGGTCCAACAAATCTTAAATACCCACTGCCATATTGACCACATATTGGGCAATGATTTTTGTGTTCAACTCTATAAAGCACCTTTGTATTATAGTTCAAAAGATGAGTACAATCTTGAGCGTTCCATTCAAATGAGTGAAATGTGGTCAATCCCCTACAAACCATCCCCCCTGGCTTCCCGTTATATTGAAGAAGGGGACAATATCATTTGGGGAAATTCTGCAATCGAAATTTGGCATGTGCCTGGTCATTGCTTGGGACATCTTGCCTTCATTGATCATGAGAGTCGATGCATTTTCAGCGGTGATGTATTGTTCTATGAAAGCATCGGTAGAATTGACTTACCAGGTGGAGATGCTGATGAAATAGAAAAATCCATTCAACGTCTTTACACTTTACCCGATGACTACATCATTTTCTGTGGACATGGTCAGCCAACATCCATTGGACATGAAAAGATTCACAATCCCTTTTTCAAGGGTTAACCAAATCTAGGCCTTTTTAAGCGTAAAGCTGAAGGTGCTTCCTATGTCCTCTGTTGATCGAACTGAAATCGATTGATGATGGGCTTCAATAATGTGTTTACAAATGGCTAGTCCCAAGCCTGATCCTCCATCATTCCTTGAACGACTTTTATCTACCCTATAAAATCGCTCAAAGATGCGTGGCAAATGCTCCTTAGCAATACCAATACCATTGTCCGCGACTTCACAAAGTATATGTTCTTCCATATCATAAAATCTAATTTTTACTTCACCCTTTTCTATTCCATAGTGCACGGCATTAGAGATAAGATTTGTAAGAACTTGTTGTATACGCTGGGTATCGCCCAAAACCCAAAGATTTTTTGGACCTCCTTCCTTAAGATGTATGAATATCTGTTTGTTACTCGCCGCCTGTTCCAGGGTCTCAATAGCATTTTGCACGCATTGAACAAGATCAAAACGTTCAACATTCAGGGGCAAGGCCCCACTTTCCAATTTAGAAATCTGATCCAAGTCACCAATCAGAGCAGCCAAACGATCCGCTTGACGATTGGCTTTCTCCAAAAACAACTTCACTTGCCTTGCATCTTGTAAGTTATCATCGAGTAATGTCTCTAAGTACCCTTGTATTCCAAACAAGGGAGTCTTAAGTTCATGTGCTAAATTTCCAATGAACTCCTTCCTAAAATTATCCGTCGCATGAAGATGCTTCAACTCTTTTACCCTATCCTCAACCCAATCCGATACTTCTTGCTCAATATCCTGTATGACATCAGATGCCATTGGAACAGACGGCCTGCGTTCAGATTGACTTTTAAAGGCATGGATATTCTTATAAATAATCTTGATTCGCTTATAAAGAAAGCTTTCAATAAAACTCCTTGATAGAAAATAAGAAAAAACCCATGAAAAAAGGACCCACAAAAAGATAGACCCAACGGATAAAAACTGAGACCCCCATCGCAACTTAACCACTGTCAGTATAACAACAACTAAAATGGCATTGGCTGATGCTAGCCAAACTGCAATAGCATTGGGAGAGTGGGGTTTCATCAAGGCTCAAATTTATAGCCTACACCTTTAATTGTTTTAAAAAGTTCTTCACCCAATTTCTCTCTTAGCTTCCTGATGTGCACATCGATGGTGCGATCACCCACAATAACATCATTTCCCCAAACAGCATTCAAAATATATTCTCGTGTAAAAACTCTCCCAGGAGCGCTTACCAACAAGGCCAATAACTCAAACTCTTTCTTTGGCAAATGAAAAACCTCACCATTGTTGGTCACCAAATACTTCTCCTTGTCGATGACCAAACCTCCAGTAGATACCTCATCAATTCCATGATCAGTTTTCTGTTCCCATCTTTTCAGCCACGCTTTCACTTTGGAAACCAAAATTCTAGGCTTGATAGGCTTGGCAATATAATCATCCCCACCAGATTCAAATCCTGCCATTTGACTGTAATCTTCATTCCTAGCGGTTAAAAAAGCGATGATAACCTCAGATCCTTTGGGCAAATCTCTTATCTCCCGACATGCCTCCATACCATCCATTTCTGGCATCATCACATCCATCAATATCAACTGAGGTTGAAAACTTTCAAATGCCTGAACTGCTAGTCTACCATTTGCAGCTGTTTCAACTACAAACCCTTCTTTCTCCAAATTGTACTTCAACAAGTCCAAAATGTCCTGCTCATCGTCTACTAAGAGAACTTTAAATTGCATTGTCATCTTTTTTTCAAAACTAATCCTTTTATTGTGAAATCGGGGTTAAGGCAATATTAACGAAATTGAAAAAAAAAGAAATATGTTTGTCGCATGAATTGGGAAAACAAGCAAGTTTGGATTATTGGTGCCAGCTCAGGGATTGGACAAGGGTTAGCCATAGCCATCAACCAATTGGGGGGCTTTGTGGTTTTGTCATCGCGCAGTTCCTCGTCGCTTCAAAATACCCAATCACAGTTGCGCTATCCAGAAAAATCTGGGATTATAGCCTTGGATCTAACCAATGATGAATCCATTTCAAAGGCTATTGATCAATATGAAACGCAGTTCAAAAAAATCGACATACTTATTCACTCCGGAGGAATTAGTCAACGCTCGTTGGCTTTAGAAACAACTTTAGCATCCACCGAATTAATCTTAAAAAGCAACTTTTTAGGACAAATCCCTATCACACAATTCGCAGCCAAAAAGATGATAGAACAACGATTTGGAAAAATTGTCATTATCACCAGTTTTACTGGAAAATGGGGATTCTTCTTACGCTCATCTTATGCCGCCTCTAAACATGCGCTTCATGGCTACTATGATAGTTTAAGAATGGAGATTGAAAAAGAAGGAATTCAAATTCATTTGGTTACCCCAGGATTTGTTGCAACAGACATTTCCAAAAATGCCCTAGATGCCAAGGGTCAATCAACAGGAGAAATGGACAACAATCAGCAACAAGGTATCAGTGCTTTATTGTGTGCGCAACAAATCTTACAAGGAATAGAAAAAGAAAAGACAGAATTTGGAGTAGGTGGTAAAGAACTCAAGGCACTTTGGATTCACCAATATTTTCCAAGTATTTTTGAAAAAATACTCCGCAAACAATCTGCCCGTTAATCCTTGATTCTGCTGAAGCGCAAAGCTTTAAGCATGAAATCAGGCAGTGGCTTGAGAGGATCTCTTTTTTCTACATTCAGGAATATACCCCACTTCTCCATAATAGGAACTTTGTACACCTCTATCATCTCTATCAAAACACCATCTGGATCATCGATGTAAACGCAATGCACCTTGGTATTGCCCATGCTCAGTGCATTCTGACTATCACAAGTAAAAGGAAAGCCTTTATCACTGAGGTTTTTCTCCAATGTTTTCATGCCCTTGACATCCAATCCCAAGTGCACAAACCCCAAATCTCCCCAAATTCTGCCCTTAAAAATTTTCTTCGGTTGACGGGATAACACTTGAATCAATTCAATTTGATTTCTTCCCGTAACTTTAGCAAATCCACCACCTGCAGGCTGACTAGCCGTTAAAAGAACCCGCCTAAAAGTTGCATTACCACCGGGTAAAGTTTTCCATTCTTCAAACACTCCCGTTGTATCATAAACCACTTGATCAAAACCCAAGATCTCTGCATACAGCTTCATAGACTGGTTGATGTCACTAACACCAATGGCACAGCCCATTACACCACCCACAGGATGTCCGCTATTGGTATACCATTGATCATCAGAAGTAATTTGAAACCAATTGCTATCTGGATCTTGCAAGAAAAAAGCAGGTCGTTCATCTGGTCTTGAATGAATATTTTCCACACGGCTCACCAACTGCTTGGCGTGATCCTGAGCACGGTGCACATCCCTGGATTTAAAATGGATGAAATTGATTCCAATATCACCCAATTCAAAGGTGTTCAAATTGGGTCTAGCCAGAAAAGAAGTAGGCTGAATGACTTCAATGGCGCAGCCTCCTTGAAGATTCAACACCATACTTGCGCGCTTGGTGATGGTTTTTTGATGGGTATAAACATCCATCAAAGGAGCTGGCTGCACTGAATCAAAAAAAGGAATATCCAAACCAAATAACTTTCTGTACAAGGGCAAAAACTTATCCATGTCGCTCACCGCTAAACCGATGTGCTGCATGCCATTTACTCGAGCAATACTATTTTTCATATCTCTTCCTCCAATTGTTTCTTATAGATACCAATTCAATCCATTCGTCTTCATATCTCTTCCTTATTCGTTTGATTTTAAACACCGCTGCAATTTTCAAATTGTATCTTGACCAAGAAATAGAAAAAAGGCCCAAAGAAATCAAAGCTGCCAATGCCATCAATTGATTCATAAGACCTACAATAGGCAAAAATGAAATTAACATTAACCAAATCAATAACGTGTACATCGGAGAAAAGAATGTGAAGAACGCATATCGAATTGAATTATAAAACAACTCATCCTGAACATTCTTTTTAATAAAATTCTCTGTAATATATGACAAAGGTCCAAAAAGCAAACGCCCCAATCGGCCTGGAATAAACTCAACTAACCAAAAAAACCAGTCCTTCCATTGAACTTTAAAAAACATCTCAGTTTCTTTGACCGTCAAATTTAATGCTGTTACTTTTTGGTGATAAGCGCGAATTTGAATCTTCTCAGATTCCTCAACGTTATGGTAATTGTTACAAAAATCTCTGTAGTGCTGCCAACCTTCAACAACACCATCGTGTTTTAATTGATCAAAAGCCGGAGCCATCTCCTCAAGCACTGTATAGTCCTCCTCATCCTTGATGTCCACCATCAAATTGGATAAAGATTGGTGAACAGTCTTAATCAAATTATTGATGGCTTTGTTGTTGTCATCTTGATAATCAGCCCAAAAATCTTTCAAGGCAATGGGTTGACCTACTTCTAAAATCAATCTTGGATGCTTCTGATAGAAATCGCTATAGTCCAAACCCATTGGAACAATCTTTAAATCCATGAGTTTGGGATCACGCTCGATGGAAGAAAATGCTAAGCGAGCAAAACCCTTTTTCAATGGAACCATGAGCTGCTTCTTTCCGCGATGGCTTCCCTCTGGAAACATGCTTACGACGGCACCTTTGGACAATCGTGTTCTACACACTTCAAATACAGCTTCATTGCGTTGAGACTGATCCGCAATTTTATCTTTCTCACGGTAAATGGGCAGCATATTCAATCGATACAACAACCGAGCGATGGAGGGACTTTTAAAAACATCAGAACGTGTTAACCAATGGAGTTGATGCGGTGCTACTCGACAACATATCAATGGATCAATCATTGCATTTTGATGATTGGCGACAAGCATGATAGGGCCCGATTTTGGGAAATGTTCCAAGCCCTTCACATGAAAACCATCAAAGAACAATTCCAATCCATTAGAAACCCATGGATACACCAATGAATACAGCCATGATTGCTTTGATAACGGATATTGTGACTTTGACATATAAACAAATTAGTGGTTTAACAAATGCTGCATGTTGAGCATTTTTCCATAGAGAGAATTGGCATCCTTTAAAAGCTCGGCAGGATGACCCATTTCCTTCACCTCTCCCTTCTCCAATACCAATACTTGGTCACAATCCTTGACTGTTGACAATCGGTGCGCAATAACAATACTTGTGCGTCCCTTCATCAATCGATCCAACGCCTCTTGCACTTGTCTTTCACTGCTGGTATCTAATGCGCTAGTAGCCTCATCCAAAATCAAAATTTTTGGATTTCTTATCATGGCTCTAGCTATGGCAATCCTTTGACGCTGGCCTCCTGACAATTGAACACCTCTCTCTCCAACCAAGGTATCCAATCCCTCTGGAAATTGAGTAATGAATTCCAAAACGTTGGCATCTTTTACCACCTGGTTCAAAGTCGCTTCATCAGCATGAGGCTTGCCATATAAGATATTCTCCCTTATTGTTCCACCAAACAAAATCACCTCCTGAGGAACAAATGCCATTTGACTTCTAATAAAAGACTTGTCTAATTCAGTTGCCAACTGATTTCCCCATTTAATGCAACCTTCCTTTGGATCAAAAAATCTAAGAATCAACGCTGCTATTGTTGATTTTCCCGAGCCACTCTGACCAACCAAAGCCAACTTCTCACCTGCTTTCAATTGAAAACTGACAGATTTCAAGACAGTCACATCCGGACGAGTGGGGTAATAAAATACAACTTTCTCAAAACTCAACGCAGTATCCAACACTTGCGTTTCAGCTCCTGGCTCATCAAATGATACACCCTCATCCTCTGAATCTATCAACTTCATGATGGTCTCAATGACACCGATTCCTCTCTGCAAAGTGCCCAACTGGGCCGCCAAACCTCCAATAGAACCTGCGATCAATCCAGTAAGCATAATAAACTGAGGTAAAACTTCACCAGGCAATTCCCCCTTCTGATGCAAATAAGATCCCCAACCAATCACCAATCCCAATGCTCCAAACAAGAAAATAATAATAAACGTCCCAAACATGCCTCGCCAAACGGCCCCCTTCATGCCGTAGGTCTTAATATTCTCAGCACTAGCTCTGAACTTCTTCCACTCCAACCATTCATTGGCATAACTCTTCACGTTCACAATACCCATCAATGACTCATTCACAATGTTTCCTGACTCTGCTACCTTGTCTTGCGTCTCTTTTCCCAGTCGCTTAATAAACTTTCCAAAAAACACCATCACTATCATAATCACTGGAAGTGAGCACAACATTACTAAAGTGAGTTCCCATGAAAAAGCCACCAAACAACCCACCCCAAACACAATGATAACCGTTTGGCGAATGAACTCCGCCAGCGTAATCGTCAATGTCTCTTGAACCGTTGATACATCACTTGAAATTCGAGTAACTAAATCCCCAACTTTGGTGTTGTGATAAAAGTCCATGGATTTGGAAATCATCTTTTTGTATGCTGCACTTCGCAATTCTAGCATTGCATTCTCTGTAACATAAGCAAACAGATATACTCTGATAAAGGAGAAAACGCCCTGAATCAAAAGCAAAGCAACCAAAGCAATGAGTACACCCTTTGTTGTATCAAAAGATAAATTGGAAAAGAACACACTCAATAATTGTTGAGTCCATGCTCCACCAGGGACAGTAGTAATATCGCCCGGCGCCATCAACAATCCCAATAACGCTGTAATGGTAATCACCAACAACCCTGATACTGATAGCAATACAATACCCAATCCAAAAGAAAAAGCATAGGGTTGTAAAAATCTAAAAACCGCTAATGAATTTCTAAAAGACTCTTTAGAAATTTTTTTCTTCTCTTTTTCCATAAATGCTTACTCACTATATGCCTTTAAGACGGCGTCCAAACGGGCTTTCATTTCAAAATAATATCGATCATCCCACAGCACCCCCTTCTGCTTCATACTATACCGGCCCTTACCAAAGGGTTTTGTTCTCAAAAAATTAACTCCCAAGTAGTCATCGTTTCTGTACAAGAAAGCATCCATCTCCAAAATCAAACTTGCTGCATTATCATTTCCAAATTCAGTAAAATCGACATCAATCATTTTAGGAAGATGATTAATTTCTTTAAATACTATTTGAATGCTCGGGAAATAGGGTATTTTCTTGATTTTGTACTGACCACTAGAACTCGCAGTATCTGAAGCAATCTTTTTTCCATCAGCAAAAGCCTCAACAACTGCTTTGTTTAGTCCCTTGCCCAAGGTGTCAGGCCAAACGGCAGAGGTGATTTTGCCTGATAGCGCAATGAATTTCTTAACATCCTTCTGCGCGTGAGAGGATAACACTGAATGAAGAAGGCAAATGACAATGAAAAGTTTCCTTAGCATAAATCAAAGATAAGGAAACTTTTTCACATTTATTTGTATCAACATTAATTGTATATACATACATTTGCAATGTGAAACTAGAAGAGGAAATCAAACAAGAAAAATTCAAAAGTGAACATCACAAACTGATGATTAATTTACTTTTTACCTCTTCATGGCTACAACGTATACAGTTAAGCGTATTACGCCCATATGACCTCACACCTCCTCAATACAATATTCTCCGCATATTAAGAGGTTCTAAAGATCAATTGCTAAATCTTGGTGAGATAACCAGCAGGATGATAGACCGCTCCAGCAACACCTCCCGTCTTATCGATAAATTGGTGATAAAGAAATGGGTCTCTCGAAAAATTTGCCCTGATGATCGTCGACAGAGTGAAATATGTATCACCAAAGATGGTCTAAAAGTGTTGGAGCAACTGGAAAAGCCTATTGATAGCATAACTGAACAATTTCAGTTCTTATCGGTTAAAGAGAGTAAAGAAGTGAATCAATTTTTAGATCAACTCAGAAATCAAAATTTAAATCAAACAATATGAAAAAAATCATGACAATTGCCTTGATGGCACTGACAACTGTTGCTTTTGCACAGTTAAAAGACGGTAAGTACATCGTTGATTACAAAACGTCTGAAGTAGATTGGAGAGGAGAAAATCTAGTAGGGGGTGGACACGAAGGCTCTGTTAAAATTTCTAGCGGAAACGTGGTTGTCACAAGAGGCAATATTGCTTCCGGTAAAATAAAAATCAACATGAACGATATGTCTTGCTCAGACATTACAGATCCAGGAACCAATTCCAAATTGATCAATCACTTGAAAGCTGAAGACTTCTTCCATACTGAAAAATATCCAGATGCAACTTATGAAATCACCAATTGCGCTGCAAAAGCAGATGGAAAAGGTAACACACATGTTGTCAAAGGAAAAATGACCATCAAAGGCATCAGTAAAGAATTGGAATTTCCAGTGAAAATTGAAGGTCGCGATGGAGAAATGAAAGTAGCTGGTGACATTGTAATTGACCGTTCATTGTTCGATGTAAAATATCCTAGTATTGGTAATTATGCGGCCAAAAATGAAATGAAATTGACATTGAACATTTCATCCAAAATCTAATTCTTAATAAAAAGATAAAAGAAGAGGCTACGGCCTCTTTTTTTGTTTGGGCAATTCCTTATCCGGCTTTAAAAAATAGCGCAAATCAATAGTGAGATAAGTCCCTCCAATGGGCATTATGATATCATTTCCGGCACCCTTTGATTCTACTCTGAGCTCGGTCAAAGCAATATCTCCCATGGGGCGATGATAAGAAGCTCCCATATAAAAATAGCCCGCATCTTTTGTTCTGTATTCAAACCCTAAATTAGCTGTTGCTGCTAGCATGGCCCAACGGGTTCTATAAGTTTTGGCATATGAATCAACATACACACTATCTCTTAATACGGAACCTGTCTTGTATAAATTACTAGGGAAAAAATCCAGAGCCACTCCTCCACTGCCGTTAATAAACCACTTTGGACTCAATTGAACATAAATCAACGCCTGCACAGGTATCTCATATCCAACCATTTTGTATTCTAATACATCATTGATTTGATAGCGCTGGCTGTAAAACCTTAGTTCAAAATTTCTCTGAACCATAGAGATTCCTGATTCTATGCTCCACATGTCATTGATGCCTTTTCGAATAACCACACCGGTATTCCATCCCAGATTTTGGGATAAAGTAGCATCCAAAGAATCGCTAACAAAACGTCGTGGTCCACTTTCAAAGAACTTACTGGCAAACATGGGCTTTAACTGCAAACCAAGCGTAGTTTGACCCTGTTGCGCAATCACAAACAAATGCAAGAAGCAAAATGATATCAGAACTAAAAATCTACCCTTCATCTGACATGCGCCATGTGGTCAAGTATTCCAATGGTTTGCGGTGTGATTTAAATTCTCCATCCTCCTTGGGATAACCCAAATAAAAGAATCCCAAACAAGTCATTCCATCTGTCAGCTGAAGAAATTCACGCATCAATGCATGCTGAATGACTGAAGGTGTTGCCCAAAAACCAGCAAGTCCATAGGCCGTAGCTGTAAGATGAAGATTTTGAACCGCAGCACCCATTGCAGCAACCTCTTCCCACTCAGGAACCTTCTGTGCAGGGTCTCTTTGCATATTGACCGCAATGACCACAGAGGCTGCCAAAATTCTCTCCTTCATTCGCTGGACTTTATTCAAATTAATGTCCCTTGGGTCCTTCCCATTGGTTGCACAGAAAAAAGCCAACTCTGCCAATTCCATTTTGGATTCATCGTTGATCACAACAAAACGCCAAGGTTGAGTAAGTCCATGATTGGGGGCCCAACAGGCATTGGTCAGCATCAACTCTACTTGTTCACGATGGACTTTTCTCGCACCAAAGTGTTCTGGAGCTATTGATCTCCTATTGCGGATAAGCTCAGTTACTTCACTTAAATTGTACTTCATAATTGAATTTCAAAACTACATGCAAATCAGGAAACAATTACATTTGTTGCCTGTAAAAAAACACAATGGCAAAGAATATACTCATCACCGGTGCGGGCTCAGGAATGGGTCGAGCCACTGCAATTGTCTTATCGCAAAATTTAGATTATCGCATCATTTTGGTGGGTCGTGACCATGCTAAACTTTCAGATACTTTGGTACAAATGAATAAGCACAACAATCATCTTGTTTGGGCCATGGATATCAGGGACAACGCAGCTTGGGAAGAACATCTGCGCAACCATACCATAACTTCACTTTTTGCTGTATTTGCCAACGCAGGAATTGGAGGAGAAAATCAGTTTGGCGAAGGGGATCGCTGGAAAGAAATCATCAGTACCAATTTGGATGGTACCTATTACACCGTTCAATACTGTCTTCCTTTGCTCAGGAATTCTGATACAACTTTCAAACACATCTTAATCACCTCATCGTGTTTGGCGCGCTTTGGCGTTCCCAGATACACCGCGTATTGCACAGCAAAAACAGGGCTTTTGGGATTGATGCGCTCTTTGTCGATTGAGTTGGGACATGAGAAAATATTGGTCAACGCTCTAACCCCCGGTTGGGTAGAGACAGACATGGCAGTAGCTGGAGTAGAAAAAATAGCTGAGGCAAATGGGCGATCATTATCTGAAGAAATGAAGATTCAACAATCCATCGTTCCATTGCAAAGATTCAGTCAGCCTGAGGAAATAGCTCATTTTGTTGACTTCCTTTTTTCTGAAAAACAAACCTCCATTACTGGTCAAGCTTTGGACATCAACAATGGATCCTTTATGATATGAAAAACATCTTTGTCCTTCTGATTCTGTTTGTTCTGACTTGTCCTGCAATGGGACAATTCAGCAATGATACCATCGCATTGTCTAAAATATACGAGGAGGTATTGCTTCATGGTACATGTTATGATGAACTAAATTATTTGTGTAAAAAGATTGGGCACCGTGTCGCGGGATCACAGTCGGCTCAAAATGCCATAGACTGGGGTAAAAAACGATTGCTCGAACTTGGCGCGGACACCAGTTATTTAATGCCAGTGGATGTTCCAAAGTGGTCAAGAGGAAACATGGAATTTGGAAAAGTGCACCTGAAAGATGGGCGTGAAACACAAATTCCTATTGCGGCATTGGGCGGTTCAGTTGCCAGCACATTGAAAGGAGAGATTTTCATGGTAAGTAGTGTCCAGGAATTGGAGAGCATCGAATCCAAAAAGATTAAAGGTAAAATTGTATTCATTAACAAACCATTGGACGCAGCATTGATCAATACTGGCGCTGCTTATGGCAATGGAGGAGAAACCAGATGGAGAGGGCCTAAACTGGCTGAAAGCAAGGGTGCCATTGGCTGTCTTACACGTTCACTCACTTTGGCTGACGATCAATTTCCGCACACAGGTGCAACTGAAGCAACCAATATTCCAGCGGCGGCATTGAGTGCATACCACAGCAAGTGGTTGAGTGATGAAATAAAATTGAACCCTGATATTGAATTTGAGTATCATTTAGAATGTAGCAATGGGGGAAGAGTTGAGCAAGCCAATGTCATTGCGGAAATCAAAGGAAGTGAATATCCAAATGAAATCATTACTATTGGAGGCCATTTGGATTCTTGGGACATTGGAGAAGGGGCGCATGATGATGGAACAGGATGCGTTCAAAGCATGGAGGTAATAAGAACGCTGCGCGCCCTAAACTACCAGCCGAGGAGAACCATACGTGTTGTATTATTTATCAACGAGGAGTTTGGAAATGACGGCGGTATAACCTATGCCAAAAGAACTGTAGAGCAAGGGGATCGTCATCTAGCAGCCATTGAAAGTGATGGAGGTGGATTCAGCCCCAGAGGCTTTAGCACACAATCTCCCGATGTCCGGTATGAGGAGTGGATGAAATGGTTACCCCTTTTTGAACCCTACAACCTGCACTCATTCAAACGCGGTTGGAGCGGAGTGGATATTGGCCCATTAAAAAATGATGAAGTTGCATTGTTCGCATTGAGCGTAGATAATCAGCGCTATTTTGACTATCACCACACTGCCAATGATGTGTTTGAGAATGTCAATAAAAGAGAATTGCAATTGGGTGCGGCGTCTATGACAGCATTGGTGTATTTAATTGATCAGCATTTCTCACCGCTTCCCTGATTACAGCCACATTTGCGCATGCCAAGATTGCGCAAAAGTTTTAATGAGATTTTCTACATCACTGAATTGTGTTATGGTACTATCTAGAATAAGAGTTTGATCGTGAACCACATTGGCTTTGCGCAAAGCCCAAAACTGGCTCAACTTAGACATTACCCATTCTTTACTCTCTGCTTGGTACATCACCCAATTTCGATCCAATAAATCCACGTTCCAAATGGTAGATAAGCCCTTTATCCAAGCCACGCTTTTATCAATGCTGCAACCTGAAACACCTTCAAATTCATTCCCTGCAACAATCAAAATACACCTATCCTCAATCAACCAAACATCAGCGGAATTGGCCTTTCCATGTGTATTCCATTGCGAAAGAAAATCCTTCTTTGACAGCTGTAAATAGGTAAGTTCATCTTCTTTTAGCGGTCTAGGAACCCAATAGAACCATAATTTGGCGTTACTAGGAAATTGCTCGGTCTCCTTCTGGATCTTGATCATGTTTGAATAAATTATAAATAAAAAACAAAACAAAAAGGGAAGGTGATTGAAGAATCATCCACACCTTTCTTGCAATGGCAAAGATGACATCAGAAGATGCCAAATCAGAAATTAAATACAGCAAAAAAACAAGCGTCATTAAGGCCAAGTAATAATAACCTATCCATAGACGTCTAATTGACAAAATAGAAAAACACATCGGCAACATAAGCCATTCCAACAAAGCAAAACAGCAAGTAAAAAAAATTGGAATCGTCAATTTCATGGTTGTCCAAAAAGACAAATTTTTTTCATACATCCAAAAATAATCTGAATGCGTATGAAAAAAAGAAAATGGAAGGTTCTTTTCATCACGCTTCTTAATTGCAACACGCTCATCCGTTGACAGAGATTCCCAATCGGGGTTGGAGTTTCTGAGGTGGATCTGATAATTACAATTGACTTTACTCCAATCATTGACCCAAATTAGTAAACAAGACATAAGGACAAAAATCACCCGCCACTTTTTCATTTCTCGCCCCATTTTTTAATTCCCAACCACCACAAAAAAATAACAAATCCATAAACCACAATGGTAAAAGTATAATCGTGATTGAACGCCAAAGATTGAGGAAAATACTTTGTAATGATTGCCAAGCTAACTATTCTGATAACATTCACACTTTCAATGGCAAGAACACACAAAGGGATCATGGCCAGCTTCCAATACCTCATGATTGGTAGGAAAATCCAAACACTTAAAAAAACCCAAACAACCATCCAACCATCACAATTTGGAGAAACCCAAACACCCACACTATTCTCAATTTGAATGGTGTAAAAAAGCGGTGTTTGATGCCCCGCGGTAACAAAACCCAAATTCTGAATAACCCACTCAGAGACTACAACAAGACCATGGATGAGGTACTCATCCATTTGTGTTTTGGGCAATAAAAAAGACTCGTAAAAAACGAGTCCAATGAGATAAAAAGACAAAACAGAGAAAATGAACTTTAACAGATCATTACTCCATTTCATTTTTGTTGATTGCGTTTTTCCTTCAGCCATTTGACACCCCCCAATGCAATACCAGAGGCAAGAAGAATTCCAACTCCGCCATCAATGGGAATTGGGCAAGGTCCAAACTCACCTCCGCAAGGTAATTCACCACCACCTGGGTCAGGCAAAGCAAATGCAACAGCTGATGAGGCAAGAAGTAAAACCATTAAAAACTTAGTCTTTAGTGTCTTCATAGTTAACATTGAATAGACAAATATAAGGAAGTCAGAAAATCACACATCATTTGGTTGATATATTGTGATACAATTTCCAAACATCGAACCAATTAGTTTTGCATATTGCGTAATTATAAATTATAATGAGCAAAACAGGCAAATCCGGTTTTTTAGATGCTGAAGATTTAATCCCAGTATTTAAATTCATTAACAAGAACTGGATTCTTATCCCTATTTTTTGCTCTGTCTCATTTGTGATTGCCTATTTCTACAGCAATAGAATGCCTGATATTTATGGGGCAA
>CAZNVU010000014.1:0-32020 GCA_964576575.1 uncultured Chryseobacterium sp. | reverse complement strand
CTTTCATTTGATCAAGTGTTGTTCTCAGGACCTTTTGACGATGAAGTATCGGCTTTGATTCCCGTGCTCCCTGTAACCATGGGCGTGGAGCCTCATACTGCTTTATATGTCAGTACCAATGGTTTTTTTACTTTGAGCGCACCCCCTTCGGCCAACAATTACAATCCGCTTTCTCAAGGTATAGGTGCACCGGTGATTGCACCTTTTGCTACCAATTTGGAGGGTATTGACGCCTCATCCAAGGTGAGTTATACCATCGACTTTCAAGGCATCAATATACAATGGAAGAATGTGAGAAGGGTTGGTTACCCTGGAGAATCTTTCTCTTTTCAGGCTAGAATTGTGACCCCCTCACTGTCAGGTTTTGGATTTGGTGCCATTAGTTTTGTATATGGTCCTTTTCAAGGGGTTGTTGCTCCTTCTACTTCGGTTCATGTAGGAATCAGAGTGGGGAATGGAGATACGCCGGGTTTGTTTTCAACCAGAGAAGTAGCCCAAGGCAATTCTTGGTTGCCAGATGTTGCAGGAATATCTTCCTCTTCCTCCTGTGCATTTCCTTCCAATGCCAATGCCGATGGAGTTCCAACATTAGGCATGCAGCATCAATGGTTTTTATGGACCAATTATTTGGGCGTCAATCCCGATTCCTCTCCGCTATGCAATGGAACAGGCAATATGGTCATTTATTCCAATTATGACGGTGGTACATTGAACATCAATGTAGACGAGAATATTCCCAATTTAAAAATTGGCATTTGCACCTACGAACCTGTGCAAGTAAACATAAGTGGTCCTTTTGTTGGCAATGTAACAGAGGTATTGTATGCAGGTTTTAATTCCAATGCTGGGAATGATCACTGTGGATTGGGAATTTTTTCCAGTTCTATTTCTGGTGTAAATCCGGGAATTACACAAATATTAACTGCGCCGCCATTGGGTTTTGATACGCAACATGGCAATGGTCAAAGTGGGTCTGGTTTTTTTAGTGGATCGGGCTTGATGGTAGGCGTGAGTGGTCAATGTGATACACTTTATCCTGCTGGTGGAGGGAATACTCCAGATGAAGTAGTGGCTTATTTTTTAAATAATCTAGGAGATGAATTGCTTTTTCATCACACGCAATACAATTGTTGGTTGACGGAAATTTATGATATTTCTGATGGTGGAAATTGTTGTATTAATCCACAATCTCCCAATTGGGAAATATCAGTGAGTAACAATGCTACTGTATGCTTGGGTGAATCAGTTAATTTGAATTTGGTATCCAATACAGGAGGTCAGGGCCCATTTCAGTATGAGTGGACTTTTGATGGTGTACCTATTGGAGGACAACCAAGTTTGCTTTATCAGCCAAACGCAGATGGCGAAGCCTGCCTTACGGTGACAAATGCTTCGGGTCAAACCTTAACTGAGTGCATCAATGTTATTGTAAATGAGCCTGCAGATTTGAATGTGGTGATTCCTGATACCTCAGGTTGTTTATCCGAGGGTTTTGTTGTGTTGAACAATATTAATCCTTCTTTGGTCAGTCTGCAGCAGTGGTATGTCAATGGTGATTTGGTAAGTACTTCCCCTTCTTTGGCTTTTACCCCAACCCTTGCTGGTGATTATGATATTACTTTAGAAGCAGAGGCAGTTAATGGATGTATATCGGACACTACTGTTTTGGATGCCATACAAGTTTTTTCTGCACCTATTGCAGGGTATACAACCAACCCATTGATCTTAGAGTCAGATGATCCCATCTTCACTGCTATGGATATGTCGTTGGGAAATATTGTTGATTGGCAGTGGACAGTTACTTCTGTTGATGAAGTTTTCATAAGCAACGATACCAATCCGCAGTTTAATTTACCATGGGGAGTGTCAGGTACCTACCCCATTTCTCTCATGGTGGAGGGTGACAACGGATGTACCGATGTTGTTCAAGGTGAGATTGTGGTCAACGAGGTTTTTAGTCTATTTGTACCCACCGCCTTTACTCCTAACGGAGATGGAAAAAATGATGCTTTTCAGTTGGTTGGAACTGGGATTGAAAAGAATGGTTTTGAAATGGAGGTGTTCAACCGATGGGGACAGATGGTCTTTTATTCGGATGAGCCAGATTTGATTTGGACTGGCGCCTTTATGGATGGCGATTACTTTGTTCCCGATGGTGTTTATAGTTACGTTATTCGGCTTTCTGTGGACCAAAAGGCAGAGACAAAGGAGTACCGCGGAGTGATACATATTTATCGTTGATATTATAAAGGTTATGATTCATTTTTATAGAAACCTTTTTGTTTTTTTAGGCCGTTACGTGCATAACGTGGCGCTTTTTATTGGTTTTTGTGCGATGTTATTTTTTGGCATGAATAACAATGTTGCTAGTGCCCAAAAAGAAGCCAATATTTGGCATTTTGGGAATGGTCAAGGATTCGATTTTAATTCTGGTCAGGCGGTTCAAATAACAGGCTCGATGTACACCAATGAGGGGTGTACCGCCTATTGTGATTCACTTGGAAATCTATTGTTCTATTCCAATGGAGGAGGCAGAGTTCCAGCAGCCGGTCAGAATACAGGGATGATATGGAATGCCAATCATGAAGTGATGTATGACATGCAGGGTGTGGAAGGTGGAGGATTTAGTGCAGCTCAATCCTCAGTGATCATTCCCGCGCCAGGAGAAAGCAATGTCTATTATTTGTTTACCATGGAAGAAATAGAGCATTATGTAGATGCCACACCGGAGGTTTTGGCCGCTGAGCCAAATGGCAGGGGTTTCAGGTATTTCAAAATAGACATGAGTTTAAACAATGGTTTAGGTGGAGTAGTAGAGGCGGATGTTGAGATTTATGATTACTCTTTTGAAGGGCTTTGCGCCATCCGTCACCCTAATGAAGAAGACTATTGGATATTAATCAATCAAGATACTACGGGCATAGGGGTGTATCAAGTCAATTCGTCTGGCGTGGAATTGGTGAGTGTCTATGAAACGGAACAGCCTCCTTTTGGCCAGATTAAATCTGCACCCACTGGTCCATTTGGTGTAGTTTCTTGTTTTGAAAAAGTATATGCCTCTGGGGTACTCTATGATTTTGATCGCACCTCGGGTCAGCTGTCCAATCCGGATGCCTTACCGGGCTTTGGTTCGGAGGCGGTTGAGTTTTCTAGCAATGGTGCTTATCTGTATGCAACTTTGACCAACCCTGGAATGGCCTCCCAACAATTGGTAAGATATAACCTTGCTACAGCTTGTGAATTGCAGTTGCCGGTATCAGAAACTCAGGAGGTTTTGGAGGAAAATATTACGGCCTATTACATGCAGTTGGCACCAGATCAAAAAATTTATTATACCTATTTTGATCAAAATTTTGAGGTTAGTCTTGGAACCATCAATTGTGTAAATAGTGAAAATCCTTCTCTTACAACCAGCGCATACACTTTCGGCGCAGTCAGCGACTTTGTTTTTGCTGCACTTCCCAATTTTCCGTCATGGATATTTTATGAGTCGTATGTCGACAATGTGGAGTTTGGTCCAGACACTGTTTATTTGTGTGCAGGAGATTCTTTGGTGTTAGATGCTGGTTTCGGCGACTATTGGGAATGGGGTGGTGATTGTTTTAGTGGCCCTCCAGAGACTTGGCCAGACAATGCCACCCGTTATTTTACTGTGACGCAACCAGGTACCTATTCAGCTTGTGTAAATGGACCTTGTTCAGAGGGAAGTGGCGCTGATGGATGCGACTCTTCTGATCAAATCACTGTCTTGCCTTGCCTAATAAATCCAACGACACCGTGTGACTTGCTTTCACTTCAAGAATCTTTTAATATTTGTATTGGTGATACGCTGCAGCTGGTTGCAGATTTGAGCCAATTTGAAAGTTATAATGCCTTGCAATGGACTGGTGGAGGCACCTTTATTCCCTCTGATACGGTTGCGCAACCTTTGTACGTTCCATCAGCAGAGGAGATTGCCGCTGGATCAGCCAATTTGATTCTACAAGTTTTTGTGGAGGAGGTAAACTCAACGGGAGGAAATTTCTTGGCTTATGAGCATAGTGGCGATGATATTATTTTTTACATCAGCACGATAGATGGCAGCGTGGATACTATTCAAAGCAACACAGGTAATGATTGGACAGCCATGGGTTTTAGCACCGCCACCAATAACTTGTATGGTATATCCAATATCGTTACCTCACCTGCTTTGTCCTCTGTTAATATTGAAACTGGTGTTGTAACACCAATTTTAGATTATCCCAATCACCAATTTTACGCTGGTGACTTTGATAATGTTAATGATCGTTTTTTTGTTATCGGTATTCCAGAAGTGAATGCGGGCGAACCACTGACTCAAACACTGTACACAGTAGATGTGAATAACGGAGCGCTTACTGCCATTGGTGATTTGGGTTTGACAGCATTGGATGCTTTTTTTATTGCACAGGGTAACGGAATCAACGGTCTTGCCTACGATCCATCGTTGGACTTACTTTTTGCCGTCACATATGATGGAGTTTTGCTGCAAATTGACCCTGCCAATGCAGCGGTTGTGAGCATTGGAAATACGATAGCAGATTTGAGGGGTTTGGCCTATGATTATACTGTTAATGAATTGTGGGGAGTCAATGCCAGTGGAAGTTTGTTTCATATCAATAAGTTGACAGGTGAGTTGATAGAAGAAGTAACTTGTCAGCAACCATTGTCTTTTGTGACAACATTAACTTACGCCCTGCCTCAGAATGTTACCCCAAGTGTTTGTTCTGACAACACCACCGTATTTATAGGCAATGATGTTTCTTTGGATTTGGGACAAAACACCAACCTATGTGAGGGCGAAACATTGATTCTATCTGCACCAGGGTTTCAGAGTTATCAATGGCAAGACGGAAGTGTAAATGAGAATTATACCGTTAGTGATAGTGGCACTTACAGTGTTGCAGTGACAGATGTAAATGGCTGTTCTTATGTTGACTCAGTGAATATTGATTATTCAGTCTTGCCCAATGTCAATTTTTCTTTCAATCCGACAAGTTTGGTTATTCCCGATTCATTGGTCAATTTCAATGTGTTGGATCCACAGTCGGGTAATCAGTATTCATGGTTTTTTGAGGGAGCTAGTCCGTCGTTTTCTTCTGATACCGGCCCCATTGTGTCTTTTCCTCCTGTTCCTGGCAATTATTCAATAGGATTGGTAGTGGAAGATCAAGCTGGATGCGTGGATTCTGTTTACACCTTTATCTCGATTGAGTATGATGGTCGGATCACCTTGCCCAATATTTTCACCCCTGATGGTGACGGATACAATGATGCATTTGTCCCGTTTGAGCAGTATCCAGGTGAATGGGAACTGACCATTTTTAACCGGTGGGGAATAGAAATCTATAACACATCAGATGTGTCCAAGGGGTGGTCAGGAGAGGGAGCGGTAACCGGCACTTATGTTTGGATTCTAAACCCGAAATCAGGTCAAAAAGGTGAAGCCAAAACCGGAAATGTATTGCTGGTGAGATCCAAATAAAGTGGCATGAAAGCTGGAGTTTAAAGGTCCAACTTCAGCTTGAATTATGGCTGAAATAAACGCTTTTGGAGCCTTGATTTTGCTTATTTTTGTCCTCAACTTATGGCACAGATAGAATTATTAC
Source organism: uncultured Chryseobacterium sp. (assembly GCA_964576575.1). Lineage (GTDB taxonomy): Bacteria > Bacteroidota > Bacteroidia > Flavobacteriales_D > Sanyastnellaceae > CAMCTV01. The sequence continues at coordinate 26,393 of CAZNVU010000014.1, read as the reverse complement.
TTCCCAAAATGGGAGAGAGCGTTGCGGAAGCAACCATTATCAAGTGGGTTAAGAACGAGGGTGAGGCTGTGAAAGCTGATGAGCCCATCATTGAAATTGCAACAGACAAGGTAGATAGTGAAGTTCCAGCTCCTGAAGATGGAATCTTGATCAAATGCTTGGTGAAGGAAGGAGATGTTGTTCAAGTGGGTCAGCCCATTGCCATTATTCAAACCGGTGCAGGAGACGTGGTTATTGCCCCCGCCCCTGCAGCGGCGGCTCCAATCGCTGTTGAAGAGAAAATGGCGGATATTCCATTGGTCCCATCATCATCATCATCCACTTCTGCACCAATTGTCTCAGGTGATCGTTTTTATTCCCCATTGGTCAAGAACATGGCCAAGGCAGAGGGCATCGGACAAGCAGAATTGGACACTGTTGTTGGAACGGGACAAGGCGGACGGGTGACCAAGGAAGATTTGAAAAATTATATTGCCAATCGTGGCAAAGCTATTGCGCCTGTAGCCGCTCCCGAAACCCTAGCGTCGACTCCTTCGCCTTCAGCATCAGCTGCCGTTGCGCCCAAAGAAGCTCCAAAGCCAAAAGCGGCAATCTCCATTAATGGCAATGATGAGATTGTTCAAATGGATCGTATGCGCAAGTTGATTGCGGATCACATGGTGATGAGTAAGCAAGTTTCTCCCCACGTAACCAGCTACGTAGAAGCAGATATGACCAATGTAGTGATGTGGAGAGAGAAAGTGAAAAAGAGTTTTGAAACGAAAGAGAAAACCAAATTGACTTTTACGCCAATATTCATAGAAGCCGTAGCCAAAGCCATCAAGGATTTCCCTGGTGTGAATGCTTCAGTTGATGGAGATAAGATTATTCTTCGTGGTGATATCAACATCGGAATGGCAACCGCATTGCCATCTGGAAATTTGATTGTTCCGGTGATTAAGAACGCTGACCAATTGAATTTGGTAGGCATCGCCAAGAAAGTAAATGATTTGGCTGATCGTGCTAGAAATAACAAATTGTCACCTGACGAAATTCAAGGTGGAACATATACCTTGACCAACGTTGGATCTTTTGGCAATGTAATGGGAACTCCCATCATCAACCAGCCTCAGGTCGCGATTTTAGCGGTTGGCGCCATTCGTAAAAAACCTGCTGTCATTGAGACTCCTGCCGGTGATTTTATAGGTATTCGTCACATGATGTTCCTCTCCCATAGCTATGACCATCGTATTGTCGATGGTGCTTTGGGTGGAATGTTTGTAAGAAGAGTAGCCGATTATTTGGAGAATTGGGATGTTAATCGCGATATTTGATTGTAAATAATTTAAATTCAGTTCTATGAATTTTTTTAAAAAGTTCCTTTTCCTTGTTTTTATTTGGTTAAGCTTGGCAGTTCCTGTTTTTGCACAGCCAGAAACTCCGGCAAGTTTTGAGGAGGCCAATACGCTTATTGAAGAAAAACTTTGGGACCAAGCTGTAATAGAGTGGAATAAGTTGTTAGCGAAAAAACCACTGAACGCCAACTATCACTACAAACTTGGAATGTGCTTATTGGAATCAAAGGACAAGAAAGATGCACTAGAGCATTTGGAAACAGCCACTGGAAGCGGGAAGTTTTCTAAGAATTATGATCCTTATGACGATAGTGAAGAATTGGCACCTATTGAGGCACTAGCCTATTTGGCTAGAGCGCAACATTTGAATGGTAAGCCTGAAGACGCTATTGAATCATATGAATTGTTGAAGACCAAGATTAAAAATGAAGGTCACTTGTTATTGAAGGACATGCCAAGACAATTGGAGCAATGCGAGGAAGCAAAATTGCAAATGAAGTCGCCCAAGAATCACAAGATCAACAATGTCGGTACTGCTATTAATTCGGAATACAAGGATTTCAATGGAGTTGCTCCAAAGGATATGAGTATTTTGTATTTTAGTTCAAATCGTGAGCGTCCTGATGGCAGCAATGCGAAGTTAGTTGATCCAGAGACCATGGAGTTTGAGGATGATTTGTATATGAGTTTTAGAGGCTCATCGGGTAAATGGGGTCCAGCTGAGTTATTGAATATCAATTCTGATAAGGGCGACCGTGTTACAGGTGTTACTGCGGATGGTCATACGTTGTTCATTAGCAAAGGTCCTCGGGATGATGCTGAGTTTTATATGTCAAAATTGGTTGGTGAACGTTGGACTGATCCGGTTCCTTTGAGTGCTTCTGTCAATTCTCAGTTCCAAGAAATGGACATGGCCATCTCTCCCGATGGCAAAACCATCTACTTCACCAGTAACCGTCCAAACGGATTAGGAGGTTTTGACATCTATCGTGCTAAATTGGAAAAGAACGGTGAATGGGGCGAGGCAGAGAATCTGGGAGAATTGGTGAACACCAAGTACAGTGAAGTATCGCCTTCAATTGGTGGAAATGGAAAGATTTTGTATTTCTCTTCAGAAGGACATAACACCATGGGAGGATTTGATTTGTTCTCAAGTAAAATAGATGCCAAAGGAAATATTGGAAATACGGTTAATGTGGGTTATCCACTTTCGACAACAGACGATGATTATTATTTTCAAGCCGTGCCTATTTCTCGTAAAGGTTTTATCACCTCATCCAAAATTGGAGGTTCAGGCTTACAAGATATTTATGAAGTAACCTTGGCACGTGACCCCAATGAAGCTCCTGTTGTTCTAAAAGGCAATCTGATTTCTTTGTCAAAATCAATTCCTGCAGGGTTGAAGTTATTGGCCAAGGCCAAAGAGGAAGATCTGAAAGTGGAAGCCGCTGTTGATGCTACCTCAGGCCTGTATGAATTAAAGTTGCCTCCTTGTGCCAATTATAAAGTCCAAGTGATGTTGGAGAAGATTATACTCAATGAATATGAAGTCGAGGCGGTTTGTGATGAATCAGTCATGACCATTGAGCACGAAACTTATGTTCTTCCAATAGTTAAAAGACCTCCTCCCAAAGTGGATTTGACAGCCGAGAAGTCAAAGAAGGATAACAAAGCAGACAAGAAAGCAGAGAAGGAAAAAGAGAAAGCTGAAAAAGAAAAAGCCAAGGCGGATGAATTAGCGGCCAAAGAAAAGGAAGCTTTAGCCAATATGAAGTTTAGCAAGAAGGCTAAGCCCGTCAAGGAAAAACCGGCTGGTGAAACAGAGAAAATCAGTCCTACAAAATACTATTTCACCTATGGTGTATTCAGAGTGAAATTGGAAGACATGGGATTGTTTGTGGAAGAGGTAGCTGTTTTAATTGAGAAGCGTGGAATTACTGAAATTGATGTTTATGCGAGTTCTTCTAAAGTGCCCAGATCCAATAAGAAATCAAATGAAGAGTTGTCGGAACAACGAGCGGATGATGCCATGATCGTTATTAGAAAGGAGCTTCAGCGCATGGGCTACGAGGAAGGTGTTCACTATAAATTTAGGAAAATAGATTCGGGCGTAAATGGTAAAGAATATGAGAATGACGCTAAGGAGAACAAAGATGTCTATGAGCGCTATCAATATGTTGAACTTTCTGCTGAGGGTTAATAATAAATTTTAAATAAATACCGCAACCCCCGAGTAGGGGGTTGTTTTTTTAATATGAAGTATCAATTTAATTTAAAGAAGCCTTTGGCTTTTTTTGACCTCGAAACAACAGGCGTTGATGTAGGGAAGGACAGGATTGTGGAGATTGCTGTTGTGAAGATTATGCCCAATGGACAAGTCCATTATCTCCCTGCTGAAGGCAAGGGGAGGCTATTGTTCAATCCTGAAATGTCTATCCCTCTCGAGTCCTCCATCATTCACGGTATTTATGATGCGGATGTGGCTGATGCCCCCACTTTTTCCGATTATTCATCTAAGTTGTTTCAATTTCTGATGGATTGTGATTTGGCTGGATTCAATTCCAATAAGTTTGATTTGCCATTGTTAGCAGAAGAGTTTTTGCGCGCTGGTGTAGATTTTAGTATTGAGGGTAGAAATTTGGTGGATGTTCAAGTTCTCTTCCATATGATGGAGCCGCGCAACTTGTCTGCGGCATTGCGTTTTTATTGCAATAAAGAATTAGAGGATGCTCATGAAGCCATGCCTGACGTAGTAGCCACCGCTGATGTATTGAATGCTATGATTGGAAAGTACCACGGAGTAGCTGTTCCTGGTGGAGATCCAAATGTCTTTCCGGTCCAAAACGATATGGAAATGCTGCACAAAATGAGCGAAAGAAGACGCAAGGCGGATCTGGTAGGTCATGTGGTGTACAATGAGGATGATATGCCTGTTTTTAATTTTGGTAAACACAAGGGAGTATTGGTTACACAAGTTTTTCTTCAAGAACCCGGTTATTTCGGATGGTTGATGAATGCAGATTTTCCGCGCTATACCAAACAAGTATTTAAGAAGATCAAAGAGTCAATGTGAAGAGAATAATTGTATTGGTCAGTAATGATTTGTGCTACGATCAAAGAGTGGCCAAGACCTGCACATGGTGGCATGAAAAAGGGTATGAAGTCAATTTACTCGGCTTCACAAAAAACGGCAGTGAAACTGTTGTGTTTCCATACAAACATCATCGATTTTCAAATCCATTTGAACAAGGTGTTTTGTTTTATGCTTGGATTCAACTCCGATTATTTTTTTATCTTTTGTTTCAGCGCGCGGATGCTGTGTGGTGCAATGATTTAGACACCCTCTGGCCGGCTGCAAGTTTGAAGAAATGGAAGAAATGGAAAGTTATGTATGATGCTCATGAGTGCTTCACGGAATCTGTTGGATTATTGGGCCATCCTTTTAAACGAAGTATTTGGTTAACCATAGAAAAAGTATGTATACCAATAGTTGATCATTGTTTCACAGTTTCCAAAGGCATTCAAGAATTTTATCGAGATAAATACCCTCAACCCTTTCAAGTGATTCGGAATTTGCCGGATTTATCTGTGGATCCATTTTTAACGGATAAACCTGAATCCTGGAAAGGGAAGCAGGTTCTTTTCTACCATGGCGTCTTTAATCCGCACAGAGGACTGGATGAATTGATAGAGGCTATGCCATTGCTTCATAATGCGATATTGGTTATGGTGGGTTATGGTGAGCATGAAGTGGTGTTAAAAGACAAAGTCAAAATGTTGTGTTTGGAAGAAAAGGTTGTCTTTTTAGGTGCGATGAATTACCCAAACATTTTGGGTTTGCTTCAGCACGCTGACCTCGGCATTGCTTTGGAGAAACCGGTGAGTGAGAGTTTTAAATGGGCATTGCCCAACAAAATATTTGATTATGCTCGAATGGGTTTGCCCTTTGTAACATTGGGAAATCCAGAGGTCAAAATCATTTTAGACAAGTATCCAATGGGTTGGATTATTCCATCTTTAGAGGCTGACTCCTTGTCTTCGAGCATTTTAAACTGCTTGAAGGAAATACCTTCCACCGCGGCAGACTTTGCTGATGCCCGAAAGTTTTTTTTCATGGACAACAATGCCATGAAGGAATGGGAAATTTTGGAGACTATTGTTGAATAGCGCGTGGGATTATTTTTTTTAATCCGAATTTGGCCATGGCTGCAAAAGCGGTCAGGATATTCAAAGGTAAAGGCAACAAACTCATTTTCATTTTAATCTCTTCTCTGTACAAAGGCCATGTGAATTTTTTTGAAAGTCCATCTGCTTTACAAACCGCGAAGGTGAGTGATGTAGTTAATGCCTTGCATTTTGCCAAATACAATTGTAAGTGAAGGTGGTAATCTCCTAGAATTTTAAATCTTTCACTTAACGGATGGCGTGTAAAAACACTTTTGCGGTAAATACATCCTTGTTGGTGAACGGTATTTCTCCAGTACATTTTCCAATCCAACTGACTCACAAATGTTTTTGGAATCCATTGACTAATTGAATTTGTGTTTTCAACTTTACCTAGGATGACATCATATTGATTGCCAAAGTCATATTGTATTAGTCGTTGAATAATATGCTTTGATGCCAATTGATCATCAGCCCCCATCAAGTAAATCCACTCGCCTTTGCTTTTTTCAATTCCTTTTTGGAAGGCGTCAAAAATCCCATTGTCTTTTTCTACAACGATTTGACATTGATCTTTGAATTCTTGAAGAATTGAAACAGTTGTTCGATCAGAACTTTCAGCATCTTGAATGATGAGCTCTGTTTTGGGGTGGGATTGGTTAAGGACAGATAAAATGGCCTTTTTAAGGTCTGCACCCGCGTTGTAACATGGAATGACAACGGTTACCCAAGTCATGCTTGTTGGGAAGCCGTTTGAATTTTACCTTCTTCACAAACCCATACCTTTCCTTTGAATTGCTGCATGGCAACATAGTCATGTGAAGCCATCAGCACCGCTGTTCCTGATAGGGAAATTTGATACAGTAGTTCTGTAATTTCTAAACTCATTTGGGGATCCAAGTTCCCCGTGGGTTCATCCGCAATGATGAGCATGGGTGTATTGAGCAAGGCTCGGGCTATGGCCACACGTTGTCTTTCACCACCGCTCAATTGATGTGGCTTTTGTAAACCTTTGTTGTTGAGTCCTACACTGTCCAAAGAGGATTCAATGCGGCTTCTAATGGCATTGGAATCCTTCCAACCTGTTGCTTGAAGCACAAACTCCAAATTCTCGTTAACCGTTCTGTCGTGCAATAATTCAAATTCTTGAAATACAATTCCAATTTTCCTTCTGAGAAATGGGATGTCTTTTTGTTTGATCGTCTTTAAGTTGTATCCGCAACAGTGAGCGTCATCAGCTTGTATGTCATGATCAGCGTATAATGTTTTCATGAAACTACTTTTACCGCTTCCGCTTTTTCCGATCAAATAAACAAACTCCCCAGGATGCATTTGAAAATTCAATTGGGACAATACAGGTATCTTATCGTGGTAAACACTTCCATTGACAATTTGAACCAAGGCTTGATTTGTACTCATGATGTGAAGGTAAAACGAAAAAAAAGGTCGGAACGTACGTCCGACCTTTTTTATTGACACCCCAATTGGGAATACCTTAAATCTTGAAATCTTTTTTCTTCACCTTTGGGTTCACGTTGAATTCGCTGATGGTTATTTCTACTAGTTGTCCACCGGCGTTTTGTTTTACCACATTTGGATATTTAATACCATCCGCAGTGGTGCCATAAGAAACAACGGTAGTTTCTGATGTTTGTGTGGTTTCACCTACTTTCTGCACGGTTATGGTTTTCATGCGAAGTCCAGATTTTACATCGAAGTAATCAGTAGCTACCATTCCGTTGGCGTAGGTATTTTCGATAACATACATGTCCGATCCGTTTACAACTTCAATGCCTTTTAACTGTGATTGTATTCCAAAGTCGGCATAATGCAGTTCAGCTAATAAATCGCTTTGGATTTTGGCTTGAAGGATTTCAGCCTCGCCTCCTTCCATGCTTTGTCCCATTTGACTGATTTGCATTTTAGTACCATCCCAAGTTTGTGTCATCATGGCATTGCCATTCATTGAAACCACCAAACGCATTGCTGTGTTGGCGATACAAATGCTTTGCATATCCAACTTGGCCATACCTACATCAAACTTTCCTTTTTGCTCAAACGATTTGATTTTGGCAATCTTATCTTTTCCACCAGTTGCTTCAATGTAGTTGTTTAATACAACTTGGGCTGTGACATCTGCAGGGGCTGGTCGCATGTCTACAAATGTGCTTCCATCAGGATTGAATTTTAGAATTTTTCCGTCAGCATCAAAAGAAGCAATTTTTGTCTCAATTTCTTTGTTACCCACTACTGTGATGTATGCGTTGTTAGGCAACAAAACGCGCTTAGCTAAAGTAAGTATGTCTTGAGCCGTAACAGCATTCAAACGCTCTAAGTACGTTTCGTAGAAGTTTTTTGGTAAGCCATATTTGTCAATGTTCTTTGCAAAACGTGCCACTGTTTGTGGTCTTTCCAATGAGCGGGCAAATTGACCCGTCATGATGTTCTTGACAATTTGCAGTGTCTTTTCATCCACAGCCTCTGTGGTCAATCTTGAAATTTCATACATGAATTGCGTAATAGAGCTGTCGGTCACTTCATTCCTAACACTAGCACCTGCATTAAAATTACCGATGTAATCGTCTGCGGCGATATCAGAATAAGCACCATAAGTATAGGCTTTATCCTCTCTGAGATTTTGCATCAAACGTGTTTGAAATCCGCTTCCTCCCAAAATGTTATTCAAAACTGAAGCTACTAAAGCATCTTGTGTGGTAGGCACCAAATCAATTGGATAGGTGATGTTGATGACAGACTGAACAGCACCAGGCATCGGTACAAAAACAACTTCGTTTCCAGCAGGTACTTTAGGAGCGCGGAATTTTAATTTAGGGACATCTCCTCTGGTCCAAGACGAAAAATATTTGTTTGCTTGCGCTTTGGCTGTCTCCATAGTAATGTCACCCACAATGATTAAGTAGGCCACATTGGGTTTGAAATAATTGTTGTAATAATTGACAATATCCTCTCTGGTAATGTTCTTCACTGTTTCCTCTGTCATTTGTTCCCCGTATGGATGGTTCTTGCCATAAGTAACCATATTACCAATCTTTGAAGAAATGGAATTGGGATCTGTTTTTTCAGAAATCAATCCGCTCATGGTTTTTTTCTTGGCTTTCTCTAATTCCGTTTCTGGGAAAGAAGGATGCAACAACACATCAGAGAAAATCTCCAACATTTTTTCGCTGTGCTTGGTCAAGCAAGCACCAAAAATGCCATCTGATCCACTGGAGAATTGAGCACCGATAAAGTCAATAGATGACGTGATTTCGTCTTTAGAACGTGTAGCGGTTCCTTTGGACATCATATCTCCGGCAAAAGAAACATAACCTGCTTTGTCTCCTTCTTTGATGGGATCGATTTCCAATTGCAAAGAGTAGGAAACATTGGGCAGTTTGTGATTTTCTACAACGATGACTTTTAAGCCATTTTCCAATGTAAAGGTTTGGTATGAACCAATCTGAATTTTTGGCGCTGGCCCTGCCGCAGGAGCTTTGCTGCGGTCAACTTTTTGAGTCATTCCCGCCACTGCTATCATCAGTGCGAAAATGGATGCTATATATTTTTTCATGAATGAATCAACTTGAAGATTATTGTTTTAAAAGACTTGGATCGTGCTCAAAGTACAGGGTTACTCTGTTCTCAGGTGTGTAATACTTCTGAGCGGCTTTCATCATGTCTTCCTTGGTTACTTTCATGTAACGATCAATTTCTGTATTGATTAGATTGGTTTCGCCATAGTAGGTATAGTAATTGGCTAAACTTTCTGCAATTCCAGCCATGCTTGAATTTCTAGAAATGAAATCGCTTTCAATTTGATTTCTTAGTTTCTGGTATTCACCGTCTGTGATGGGTGTGGTTTTTAATTTATCTACTTCTGCATTGATAGCTGCTTCTAGGTTGTTGGTTTCAACGCCCATATTGGCCATCGCAAAAGCCAATGTTAATCCTGGATCTTCAAGGTTGAAAGTAAAAGCTCCGCAATACATAGCCAATTCTTGTTCATCTACAATGCTTTTGTTTAAACGAGAACTTTCACCATTGGAAAGCAAGGTGTTCAACATATCTACAGCGTAAAACTCTGAGGTTCCTTGCGCTGGAATGCGATAGGCTTGAACGAGCAAGGGCAATTGATCTTTTACTTTGATCACATCACGTACCTCACCTTTGGGCTCCTCTTTGAAAGTAGGACGGACGATGTCCTTGCCTCTCGGTATTTCTCCAAAATAACTGTCGATTAATTTTTTGATTTGCTCAGGATTGAAATCACCAGCGATACTCAAAACTGCGTTGTTAGGAACGTAGTAAGTTTTATAGAAGTCAACGAAGTCTTGATCCTTGGCAGCGTTCAAATCATCCAAACTTCCGATGGGTGCCCATGCGTAAGTGTTGTTTTTGTAGGCGCGCTTCAAGGTTTCTGGAAAAAGATTTCCGTAAGGCTGGTTGTCATAACGCTGACGCTTTTCTTCTTTAACTACTTCACGCTGTGTTTCAATTCCATCTTTTTCTACTTTGGCGTGCATCATGCGCTCACTCTCTAACCATAAACCCAATTCCAATTGGTTGCTGGGTAGTAGGTCATAGTAAAAAGTACGGTCCTGAGAAGTATTGGCATTTAAACCACCTCCAGCATTTTCAACATACTTGGCATATTCTCCACGACCGATATTATCAGATCCTTCAAACAATAAATGCTCAAAGAAGTGAGCCATACCAGTACGACCAACTTGTTCATTTTTGGAACCAACGTGATACAAAACGGTGACGGCGACAATAGGCGTGCTGTGGTCTTCATGCAAGATGACATGCAATCCATTTTTCAGATCGTACTCTGAAAATTTAATCTGTTGTGCCATCCCCAACTGACCGATTAATGCTGCGGTCAAGAAAAGTAAAATTCTTTTTTTCATTATTTAAGGATTATGTCCCAAAAATAGGTCACTAACCCTTGACGCCAATGTCAAAAGTTGCGAAATTGAGCAGAAAGAAATTCGGAAATCGGAAATTGACGGTTAGTGACCTCCTCCCTCGACAGCGGTGAGCTCAATCCCTTGTCTTTTTAGAATCTGAGCAACCTTGAATCCGTAGAAAGCCAAATATGCAAAACACATCACACCCAACCAATAGGAAGTTTGAATGCCAATAGATGGCATTTCTGCTAATACACCTTGGGTAACGCTGATGAACCCTCCTCCCATTATCATCATGATCAAGTATCCTGAACCTTGGTTGGTTTGATGGCCCAAACCGGAAATTGCCAAGGTGTAGATACAAGGCCAAAGGGTACTGCAGAATAAACCCACACTGATGAATGCATAGGCACTAATCATACCTGTCCCGTAAATACCAATTAATAAAGACACTATTCCCATTAAAGAATAGATCAACAATTGACGAGAGGGATTTCCTTGACTCAAAAAATCACCTATTATCAAGATGAGAATGATACCTGCATAGGGATAGAAAATGGTGAGATCATGGCCTGCAATAGCATTGACCAGAAGGAAAATTCCAAATGCAGCATAGGGTAGTCCTATGCGGAATAACATTTTCTGCATGTTGTCTTTGGCAAATACCAATCCTGCTGATGTCCATCGTCCGATCATCAAACTGGCCCAAAACAAAGAAACATATGGAGCAATGTGCCCCTCGCTGATTTGCAATTTTTGCTTCATGAATTCAGGGAGGTTGGAGGCTGTAGAAACTTCAACACCTACATACACAAAAATGGCAATCATTCCCAACCACAATTGTGGAAAGCGAAAGACACTTTTGTTGTTATCTGTAGCAATTTCTTTTTGTTCCAATTGGTCAGGAATGGAACTTTTCAAGAAGAAATAGGCAGCCAATAAAAAGGCTAAACCAAGAACCAAATAAGGAAACTTCACAGCATTGAGATCCATTGCAGTTTGGCTCCCCACTTTTCCAAAGATGGCAAAGGCAACAATGAGCGGCCCAATCGTGGTTCCTATGTTATTGATGCCACCGGCCAAACTGAGTCGCTGACTTCCTTGTTCTGGATTACCCAAAATGATGGCCAACGGATTGGCAACGGTCTGTTGCAATGAAAAGCCCAAACCTACAATGAACAATCCTGTAATGAATATTACAAAGGTTACGTTTTTGTCGGACTTAAATTCCGCTTTGGCGCGATCTTCTGTCATGGCATTGGCTTCTGCATATTCCGCAGTGAGTTGACCTTGTGCCATCATATTCATTCGGAAGTAATAGTCGGTTAATTTGACCTGATACTCTTTCTCTGCTTTCTCATAGTATTGCGCAGCAGGATAGAATAGCCCTGTCCCTAGCGCACTAATGGCCAATCCCAAGGCCAATCCTTTGCGGTAGCCTATGGATGCTAAAATGTCTTTTTTACGGAGCTTTGAAATCATAATGTAGGCAATGGACCCAACGGTGTAGGCAACATAGAAGGCAAACGAGACCATCTGAGATTGAATTTGATCCAAGTCCAATACCTTTTTAAATACAGGAATCAAAATGTCATTTCCTGCGGCTACAAAGCCCCAAAAGAAAAATACCAAGATCAATGCGGAGAACGCCTTTTTTTGTTGTGAATTCATTACCTTGCTAATTAATCGGTTAAGCGATGCAATATAGAATTTTTTTTCAGATTTTACTCGTATCATTTTTACTTATTGTAAAAAGTGCAATTTCTCAAACCGTCCATTCAAAAGACAAATGGGGTGATGAAGTGGTTTTTGTAGACAGAGCCGTGCTTATGACCAAAGACAAATGGGGGCAGCCCTTATTCTACATAGATGGTCAAACTTTAAGTGTCAAGGACAAGTGGGGTGAACCCGTATATTATTTCGAATCTATTCCTGAAAAGTGAGTGATTATTTGTTTGATTCAATGAGAAAAATCGGATTTGTTTTTTTAGTCATGTTGTCTTCATGCACAACACATGAGGTTTTTTTTGAAAATCTAGAAGGCTGTTGGTGTGGATCGTCTTCTGGTGAAGGAGAGGTCTGCGAAACTTGGAAAAGGACAGCAAGTGGTTTCGAAGGAAAAGGAGAGTGGATTGAAGATATGGAACGTATAGTTACTGAGAAAATGAGCGTGTTGCACACGGATAGCGGTGACTATTATATCGCGCATCCCATAGGTGCTCATAATCCTACATCTTTCAAAATTGAGGAGATGTCAGAATCTCAATTGAAGGCTGTCAATCGACTACATGATTTTCCACAAGTGATTCAATACCGTTTGTCCCAGGACACTGTTTTTATTCAGTTAGAAGGAGTGGACATGAATGAGGAGCCTGTTATTGAGTCTTTTTTTCTTATCAAAAAATCTTAATTACCGGGAGTAAGATTCATTTTCTCCGCATAGTATTCACAAAAATCTTTCATGGTAGCCGCCATGCGGGTGTCACCTGTTGACCGCTCAAAACTTTCTGATAAGGTGAGCAGGGTTTGGTGAACAAAGAATTTCATTTCATCCACAGTCATTTCTTTGGTCCAAAGGTCAATGCGCATTGTATTCTTTTCATGCTTATCCCAGAAGCCCAAAATCATGGCTTTGGCTTCACGTTGTTCCCCTGCATCGGTAGCCTCCCATTGAATTTTTTCTGCTACCTTGTTGTTATCTAGTTCAATTTGTATGTTGATGGCTGATTGGCTCATTTTTTAAAGTTCAGGTTTGTAAGCGCTGAGTATTTTTTGATTGTTACGTTCTTTCCACAATTGCTCCAAAGTTACGTTGGGATTTTTAACCATGTAGGCGGAAACAATTTTCCATCCCATCCACAAGCCCAATTGAGGACTAGCATTTGACGGAAGATTACCTGCATTGGTGAAGGGCGCCTCATTGAACCACTTGGAAATCTCCTCTTTTTTTGTTCCAAAAAGGACATCTTGCCTGGCAATTTCTTTCCAGATATTCAATTCATTTTCTTTGGCCCACTCCCACTCTTTTGAGCTCCACATCAAGTGTGTCGAGTCTGCTGTTTCAGGTTGTATTACTCCAAGAGCATACATGATTTTGCCCGAATAAATCATTGAGCTCAAAAAGTCATTTTTCTCTGGTGGAATAGAGTCATAATAATCGTATCGAAAAGATAACCAGTTGAAAAGGGCATTGGAGCACAAATATCTTGAATCCATGTTGATTCGTTTGTAGTTCGGAAATCGTTCGGGGGGGAATTCCTTGACCAATGGATGGGGATAAATGTAATAGTCCAGTCCAATGAATAAATTGTTTTTTAAAGCAAAGGATGCTGCGGCTAATCCGGCGTTCATCCAAATGATGTTGGGGTTTTCTTCCCGCGGTAAAAGTACTTTCAAACGCGCAAAAGATTCAGCCAGTTGTTTTTCGTAGGCTAGTATTTTTTCAGGGCTGTGCGTTTCAATGGAAGCCTTTTGAAGATCGCGCATGTCTTTGAATTGTGCAAAACGCTGAAGTGTTTGCCAGGTGCTAGAGTCAGAAGCCATTCCCATTCCCATTATCTGTTCTAAATAGGCGGTGTAGAGTTGCTTTGGCATCTGCTCAATATTTTTTCTGAAATCGTTTCTCTCTGCGTTCTTAAACACTGCTTCGTCCAATCGATAAGATTGTAGTGGAATAACGGAGAGTTGATCTTCTATTTGCTCTTGTCGCGGATCATTGGATTTATCATTGCATCCGCCGCATCCTGAAAGAATTAAGGCGAATGTTGTGTATAAAAAACATTGGTAATTCAGAAATTTCATCATTAGATTTGAGCGAATATCTGTGCAAGATTAACTAAAATACATTGATGATGAAAAAAATCGTTTTCTTACTCATTGGCTTGACTTTGGCAACCATGGTTTCCGCTCAGGGCAAATCATTTAAAATAGGAATCAAACTTTCACCGGGCGTAGGGTTTTTAAGAACGGATGTTGGGGATATTGCAACCAATGGTCGTCCAATACGTTTGGGGTATGGATTGATATTCGATCGCATGTTTTCAGAGAATTACGCCTTGGGTTTTGGATTAAATATGATTGAGTTTGGGGGTCATGCAGAATACACCAATGTGTTTTCAGATTCCCAATCTGACCCCACCATACAATATGTAAGAAGAGATTATGACAAGGTTAAGTATATTGAGATGCCCCTGACTTTGAAGTTACGCACTGCAATGATTGGTAAGATGATGTATTGGGGGCAGTTTGGTGTAGGATTGGGCTATTTGTTCTCTGGATTTGCGGATGAGAAAACGAGCAGTCTTTATGTTCAATCTAATTCTACTGAAAATGGTCCTTTTGAAAGAACTTTTGAATCGTCAGAAAGTATAGATGACAAATTGGATATCAAGTCAGAATTGAGTCCTTTTCGAGTGAGCATGATTGTAGCGGCAGGAGCTGAGTATCCTATATCTGGTTCAACCTATTTATCATATGGGATAACATACAATGGGGGTATATTAAGCATGTATAGGAATGGGGATAAGGTGATAAAGTACAAGGATGGTGCTATAGCATTTAACAGTGATATGTCCGCGCCTGTTTTGGTGGAGAAGAAAGTATTGCTTAGTCAAGTTCAATTGAATGTTGGCATTATCTTTTAATGCAACACGATAAAATTGTTCAGCACATTGTCCGGTGGCTTCAAGATTATTTGAAATCATCAGGCCAAATTGGTTTTGTTGTTGGGGTTAGCGGCGGAATAGATTCCGCTTTGACTTCTACTTTATGCTGCATGACTGGTGCACCAACTTTGTGTTTGGAGTTGCCTATCCATCAACCGGCCAATCAAGTTTCGCGCGCATTGAATCACATGGCGCAGTTGCAATCTCGTTTTGAAAATTGCAGTGGCGTTACTGTTCCACTCACAGAGGCTTTTGAAACATTGGTAAGTCCTTGGTCAAGAATAGAAGATGGGCAGTTACAGCATTTGGCGCTTGCCAATACCAGAGCACGTTTGAGAATGACAACTTTGTACTACTATGCAGGAATTCATCGTTCGTTGGTGGCAGGTACAGGAAACAAAGTGGAGGATTTTGGCGTTGGCTTTTATACCAAGTATGGAGACGGAGGTGTGGATGTTTCTCCAATTGCGGATTTAACCAAAACTCAAGTGCGTGAATTGGCAACGCATTTGGGAGTTCACCAGGATATATTGGTTGCACCACCAACGGATGGGCTTTGGCAAGATGATCGTTCAGATGAAGATCAAATCGGGGCTACCTACCCTGAATTGGAATGGGCCATGGAGTGGTTATCCAACCATGGATTAAAGAATGAAAATAAATGGATTAAGCCTGAGTATTTTCTTTGGAATGCTCTTTTGCAAAGACAGCAAGAGGTATTGACCATCTACATGCGTTTGCACAACAACAATCAACATAAAATGATTCCCATCCCGGTGTGTGAAATCCCTCAGGATTGGTTGTAATCAAATTCGAACACCAATGATCAATACATCATCAGTTTGATCGTTTTCTCTTTTCCATTGATGAAAAGCTTCAAGCAATTTTTCCCGTTGATTTAGATGTGTTTCGGTTGCTATAGAAGTCAATAGTTCTTTAAGCATTTTACGCATGAATTTTTTCTGCTTCGCTCCACCAAACTGATCCGCATAGCCATCACTGAATACAAATACCATGTCGTTTTTCTCAATGGTATGGCTTTGGGTGGTGAATACATTGTGCGTATTGGCATCATTCCCGATGCTTTTTTTATCTCCCTTGATTTCGATTAATTGACCATTGCGAATGATGATTGCATCATTTTGGGCACCTGAAAATTCCAATACCATGTTGTCATAATCCACAGAGCACAATGCAATGTCCATCCCATCTTTGATTTGATTTTCATTGTTGGTGTTGAATGCAGAAGCCGCTATTCTGTTTACCTGATTCAAAATTTGTCCTGGCTTGGTATATACCTTGGTGACATGGTTCAAGGCATTATGGGCAATCAAACTCATGAACGCGCCTGGTACACCATGTCCTGTGCAGTCCGCAGCAGCAAATAATTTTTTGTTCCCTTGTTGTTGAAACCAATAAAAATCACCAGAAACTACATCTTTGGGTAAATAGAGAATAAAATGCTCGGGAAATATTTTTTGAATGGAAGCGGTATCGGGTAGGATAGAATCTTGCAATCGCTTGGCATAAGAGATACTGGATTTCAAATCAGCATACAGCGATTGGATTTGTTCCTTTTGTTCTTCGGCTGTATTTTTTTGACGGGTAATTTCTTGGGTTTGCTCAGCCACTTTCTCCTCCATGCGGTGGCGGTAAAATGAAAGGTCATCTTTCATTCGCAATAAGGATTTCCCCATTTCATCATCTTTTGAAAGAGGCTCGAATGATGCGTCAAGATTGCCTTTGCCAATCTCAGTTGCAAAATTTTTGGTTCGTTCAAAATTTTGTTTCAACTTTTCCATTGCAATACTCATGTCACCAATCTCATCGTTGAATTTGGGAAGCTCCTCTTGGCTATAAATTCCAAAGGATAGTTTTTTAAGGCTTCGTCTAATTTTTCTTACACGAGTGGTAATGGATTTACTTGTAAAGTAGGCAATTGTAATTCCCAAAAGAATGATGATCACACCAAGTACCCCCAAATATCGATAGAGTTTTTGAAATGAATAATCCATGGCATTGCGCTCACTGGAAATTGAATCTTTGAATTGATTGACAAGAAGATTGATAAGTAGCTGAACTTTTTCAACCTCAAATGGAATTTCTTTGCCTTCAAGAAACAAATCTTCCGCCATCATGATATTCAAGGGGTCGTTGTAACTATCAAATCTGCAAAGTATTTCCCTTAGTGTTGAATATTTTTGATTCAGTATTTTCCAATGCCCGATAATTAATGCCCATTCCCTTTTTTGGTTTTCACTCCATTGATGGTGAAGTTGCTGTATTTCCGAAATTTGGCTTGGAATGATAGAATCACACAGTGCTACTAGCTTTCTGCGTTCTAGGTGTTCCTCATTTCTTTGAACATATGCCCATTGCTTGGCGAGTTCATAAGATTGATCTATACTTAGTAATAGATTTCTGTTTAAAGTCAGTGATGGTAAATGAACGTTGTTCATTTGATGGTTGATTTTCTCCGCCTTACTCAATGTTGTTTGAACAAAGAACAATGCAATCATCAGAACAAAGATGAAGATGCCAAATCCAAGCGATAATCTTAACGGTATAGTAAAGCGCCATTTACGCATTATTCTTGAGGATAATTGGTTTTAAATTCTTGCTGCAGTTGATGGAATTGCTCATCGCTGCCTATTGCTCGGTATATAAACATCAGCGCCTTGTATTGCGTTGCGTTTTTGGGACAATCATTGAATGTTGCTTGCGCGTAGGGCAGTGCTTGATGAAAAAGCGCCAAAGCATCATCTTGAATCTTCATCAATGCATCAAACTCCACATTGGCATCAATCTGTTTGATTTTAAATACACCAATGTTGTAATAGATGATGGCGATGTTGTTCATCGCTTCGCAGTCTGTAGGGTCTTCCTTGAGTATTTTTTCATACAATTGAATACACTGGTTTAGCCAGTCCACTTGCTTCACATCCGCTTCCCAGAATTCATAGAAACGTTCTGATTTTCTTTTTTCAAACTCTATTCTCAAGGCACGAGCAGATTGTGGGGTAATACTTTTGTTATTCCAAGATTCAAAATAGTCGTATGCCGCATCAGCGCTTTTTTCATTACCGGGCTGAAATTGTTTTGCTTTCAGCAGAGCGTCATTATAAAGGGTGCTGATGATGAATTTTTGTGCTTTGTTGATGTTTTCAATTAGTGGTTGCTCTTTATTGTAATTGAGCTTTAAAGCGCTTTCAAAGGCGATTAAAGCATTCTCACGGTATTGCTTAGTTGACTCTAGTTCAGGTTTCAATTTGTAATTCTCTTTGAGCAGAAAGCCCAAGGTATATTGCGCGTAAGATTCATTTTTTTCTTGCTCAATAACGCGCAACATTTTTTCCAATGCCTCAGAAGGATTTTGATTTTTCTCGAAATCAGCCACAACAGCATCTGTTAATGGGTGTTGCCCCCAACCAGAGATGATGAGCATTCCAAAGATTGTGATGAGTAAGGAATGTTTCATTGATTGACGCGCCATTGCATGATTTTTATTCCGGGTTGTATTTGATCTTCGTTCATCGCTACTTCATTGAGTTCATAGCGGACACTGCCATTGACTGATTTGAAATTGATATGGGCACCATTGGATAGGGCGCCTTCCCAATTGCTCACCATCAGGGTGGACTTTTCTTTGAGCATTTTTTGAATCTGTCCCCAATCGTTCTTTTTTGTTTTATCCACAAAAACCAAATGGGTATTGAGGGGAATGCTTTGCGCGTTATTGGTTTGGACTACTTCAATTGGTTGTAACCCTATTGTTTGGTTTTTGTATTTTGATACAAAATGAGTGTAAACAGCCTCATTGCCAATAATGACAATTTTAAAACTTCCTTTTTTCATCGAGCTTGGCCATTGATTATTATTGGCAAACTGATACAGGAAGTTGGCCTCCATCATTGAGCGAGTATCGCTCTCATCAATTTTTTGTGCAAGAAGTCCAAAGGATATGAACATCCCCAGCAATACCAATGATAATTTAAGAATGGTCTTGGACATGAAACGAAAATAGGGGCCTAAGCCCCTAAAATTCAATGAAGAAGTACCATTCCATAAACGATGGAATGTTAATTCATTTACTTGCCATTGCCTTCATTCACCGCTACTGTTTCCAAATCGCGGTCAAACAAATAAAGGCTGCTCTTCTCGTCCCCCAAAAGGTGCAGACGGTCTAGAATATTGCGGGCTAGGGTTTCTTCTTCAATCTGCTCAGAAACGTACCACTGCATGAAGTTGTGCGTGGTGTAGTCTTTTTCTTTCAAGCAAACGTCCACCACTTTGTGGATTTCCATGGTTACCTTCTGCTCATGATTGAGCAGCGCTGTAAAAACATCTTTTAGGTTTTTATAGGGCAATGCAGGTTTGCCAATGGCTGGGATGATGGAATTTCCACCGCGGTCATTGACAAATTTCACCAGTTTCAACATGTGCATTCTTTCCTCATCACTGTGCGCGTAAAGGAAAGCGGCAGTTCCGGGGAAACCCTGACGCTCGGCCCAAGTGGCCATGGCCAAGTAGGTATGGCTGCTCTCTGCTTCAACTAAAATTTGGTCGTTGAGGGCTTTTTCTACTTTTTTGTTGATCATGTTTTTTTTTTGCTAATTTAAGGTTGAGTGAAGTTTTGTTCGCTCAACAAAGGTTAATTGTTATTGGTAAAAAATCTTTGTACCGAAAACGCCTTCGGTATTTCAGTGCCATTGGTCAAATGCGAAATTAGATGATGAGCCATCATTGGGGCTTGCAAAACACCCTTGGTGCCAAGGCCATTGAAGATACCAAACTTTGGGTTCTGGGGTAATGTACCAATGATTGGGTTTCTGTCTAACACAGTGGGACGCAATCCAACTTCTACACGTTTTACATGAAGGCCAATGGGCAAGTACTCTTGCAACTTCTCTGTCAGTTCTTCCACTATGTCTTTGTCTGCTTCAGTGTCAGATTTTTCCCATTCATAACTTGATCCCACCCGCAAACGTTGCGCTGCAATTGGAATAGCAAAGTTTCCGTAGTGAACAATATGCTGCGGGATATCCTTTTCAGTTTCAACCTCCAAAATATGCCCCTTGTTGGGTATGATTCTGATTTTTTCAAAGGCCATTGGCATCGTTGAAAGTCCAGTGCAATAAATAACTCGAGAAAAAGTATTTGTTATTTTTTGGTCCTCCAATCGTTCTTCAATCAGTTTTTTTTCAATATTGAAATATTGATGGCTTTTTTTAAAATGTTTTCGGGTGGTTTCCAAAAATTCGGGAACATTGAGCCAACCTGATGTTAGCACTCTGCCGCTTTGAAAGGGCTGTTTCCAGAAAGGAAGCTTTTCTTCGGGTACCCCTAGTAAATTTTCATATTTGGTTAAGATGGATTTCATGTCCCAATCGCGTCCATATTGGGCGTCGGGAAAAATACGGTGAATGGGGGAATGGTGAAAGCTTTTTAGGCCCAACATCTCATTACTTCTTTCAAAAAAAGTTGTACAATGGTGCAACAGATCATGGATGTGTTCCGGTGCGGTTATCCGTTTGAACGATACGGGATTCCACAATCCCGCTGCGTATTTCGATGAACAGTATTGTGTTTCATCGTTCCATATGTCTATGTTAATTCCTTGGTGATGGCATTGGAGGGCAAGCACACTTCCGGCCAAGCCCTGCCCAATGATCAACCATTTTTCACTCATTGAATGACGTTGAGACGACGTCCAATTTTAGTGAAGGCAGAAACAGCACGGTCTATATGTTCTGGCTCATGTGCCGCGGACAATTGAACACGTATACGTGCTTGTCCCTTGGCTACCACGGGATAGAAAAAACCAATAACATAAATACCTTCTTTCAACAAAGCATCGGCAAAATCTTGCGCCAACTTGGCGTCATAAAGCATCACTGGTACTATTGCCGATTCGCCGTCTTTGATGTCAAATCCTGCCGCTTTGATACCTGATTTAAATCGCTGAATATTGCTCTCCAATTTATCTCGCAATGTTGTCGTAGAAGACAATAAGTCAAAAACAGCAATGGATGCGCCAACAATACTTGGAGCCAAACTGTTAGAGAACAAGTAAGGTCTGCTTCTCTGACGCAACATCTCGATGATTTCTTTTTTTCCTGTGGTAAATCCACCCATGGCTCCGCCTAATGCCTTGCCCAGTGTGCCCGTGATGATGTCTACTCTGCCCAATACGTTGCGCAGTTCAATGGATCCTCTGCCCGTTTTGCCTATGAAGCCGGTTGCATGGCATTCATCAACCATCACCATGGCGCCATATTGTTGTGCTAAATCACAAATTTTATCCAATTGGGCCACATAGCCGTCCATGGAAAATACACCGTCAGTTACGATGAGTTTGAATCGTGCGTTGGAAGCGGCTTTGAGTTGGGTCTCCAAGTCTTCCATGTTGTTGTTCTTGTATCGGAAGCGTTGAGCTTTGCACAATCTCACTCCATCGATTATTGAAGCATGATTCAATTCATCACTAATGATGGCATCCTCCTCTCCCAGTAACGGTTCAAAAACACCGCCATTGGCGTCAAATGCGGCAGCGTAAAGTATGGTGTCTTCGGTATGTAAGTACTCAGCTATTTTATGTTCCAATGTTTTGTGAATGTCTTGTGTGCCGCAAATGAAGCGCACACTAGACATGCCAAATCCATGCGAATCGATGGCGTCTTTGGCAGCTTGCACCACCATAGGATGGCTAGATAAACCGAGGTAATTGTTCGCGCAAAAATTCAAAACTTCATTACCTTCTGTTGTATTGATGACAGCATCTTGCGGTGTGGTGATGATGCGCTCGCGCTTGAAAAGCCCAGCTTCTTGAATGGCCGCTAATTCTTTGGCCAAATGTTCTTGCATTGGATAACTCATGGAACAAAAATAAGGAAATTAAGGTGGAAAGAAACGGTGGAAAAAATACCGTCTTGTAATTAAATCATCAAGGATTCGCAGGCTTGTTTGGCGGCTACTTGCTCTGCTGCTTTTTTAGAATTGCCGGTTCCGATGCCCATTGTGCCTTGGTCGATTTTTACTGATATCGTGTACAAACTGGCACCGCTATTTTGCTGGTGGGAGATCACTTCAAAGGTCAGTACCTTTTTGTTTTTTTGACACCACTCGTGCAACCTGCTTTTGGCGTCCACTTCATCGTGGATGGTTTCTGTTAATCCGTATTGTATCAAGAATTTAAGCAAGATGCTTCGCGTATCATTGTACCCCTTATCAAGATAAATAGCCCCTACCAAGGCTTCCAACGCATTGCCTAACATGCTTTCATGAATTTCTTGGTTGCCCAATTCAACTTCAAGCATGGAGCGGATCCCGATTTTTTCGCCTATTCGATTCAAGTTTTCTCTGCGTACAACCTTGCTTTTCATTTTGGTCAATTCACCTTCTGTTTGATTTTTGTAGGTGTCAAAAAGATAATGGGCCAAAATGGAATCAAGCACGGTGTCTCCAAGAAATTCTAGTCGCTCATTGCTCTGTTTGGTCTTTTTGTTCAGTTCATTTAAGGAGGAACTGTGTCTCAAAGCTTCTCGGTAAAGTTCTGGACGTCGCGTAGAAATAGAAAAGGCGCCTCGCAAGAAACCTTGAAGCGCCTTATCTGATTTTTTAAAAAGTAGAATATCGACTATCCTTCCCATTTTTTGAATACTGCGGACGTATTGTGTCCACCGAATCCAAAGGTATTGCTCATGGCCACGCGTACTTCTCGGGCTTGGGCTTTATTGAAAGTGAAATTCAATTTGGGATCTAACTCGGGATCGGGGTTGGCAAAATTGATGGTCGGAGGAACGATGTTGTTCTTCACTGCCATGATAGTAGCAATGGCCTCAATGGCACCAGCAGCTCCTAACAAGTGGCCAGTCATTGATTTGGTGCTAGAGATATTCAGGTTGTAGGCATGCTCTCCAAAGACATGTTGGATGGCTTTGGCTTCTTGTACATCACCCAATGGGGTAGATGTTCCGTGAACATTTATATAATCAATTTCCTCCGGTTTGATTTCAGCATCTTCTAAAGCTGAGCGCATAACATTTAATGCACCCAATCCTTCTGGATGCGGAGCGGTAATGTGATAGGCATCTGCACTCATTCCACCGCCGATGACCTCGGCATAAATATTAGCACCTCTTGCCAATGCATGATCCAAAGATTCCAATATCAAGCAACCGCCACCCTCACCCAAAACAAAACCATCTCTGGTTTGGTCAAAAGGACGAGATGCCGTACTGAAATTGTCATTGTTTTCGGACAATGCTTTTAACGCATTGAATCCACCAACACCCGCTTCAGTAATGGCCGCTTCAGAACCACCTGTAACAAAAATATCAGCCTTACCCAGGCGGATGTAATTGTAGGAGTCAATGATGGCATTATTAGATGAAGCGCAAGCAGAAACAGTGGTGTAATTAGGACCTCTGAATCCATATTGAATGGAGATAAAGCCTGAAGCAATGTCTGCAATCATTTTGGGAATAAAGAATGGATTAAATCTTGGGGTGCCATCACCGTGAGCAAAGTTGAAACACTCCTGCTGGAATGTATACAAACCGCCAATGCCGGAACCCCAAATAACACCAACTCTGTCCTTGTTTACTTTCTCAAGATCGATACCGCTATCCTCTACAGCTTGCTTCGCCACAACCATGGCGTAGTGCGTGTAGGGATCCATTTTACGGGCCTCCTTTCTTTCAATGTGGTCTTCAACATTGAAACCTTTCAATTCACATGCAAAGCGTGTCTTGAATTTGGAAGCGTCAAATCTTGTAATAAGATTTGCCCCGCTTGTTCCAGCAAGCAGGGCATTCCAATACTCGGGTACCGAATTTCCTAGGGGAGTCAAGGCTCCCAATCCAGTAACAACGACCCTTTTTAGTTCCATAAGGAAAGGGTTATACGATTAATAAATTACTTCGTGTTGTTTTCGATATAATCGATGGCCTGACCGACAGTGACAATTTTCTCTGCTTGGTCATCAGGAATAGCAATGCTAAATTCCTTTTCAAATTCCATGATCAACTCTACGGTGTCCAAAGAGTCTGCACCCAAATCATTGGTGAAGCTAGCTTCACGCTTCACATCTGCTTCATCCACACCGAGTTTGTCAACGATGATGGCTGTAACTTTCTTTGCAATTTCTGACATATCTGTCGATTTTAATTGGTTAAACGCGCTCAAAAGTAATATTTTTTATTGAATTGAAAATTTTTTTTTTCGATTGGGTCATATTTCTTGAAATATTTGCCTTGTGGATAACGATTTAATGTTTAGTAGACAAGGGAAAATACCTTTTTTGGATGCCGACATGCAACAGCAATGGAGAGATAAGAAAATTTTGATTTTGGGTTGTGGAGGGCTGGGAAATGGGGTTTTAATGAGCTTGGCTCGAATGGGTTTTGCGCATTTTATTTTGATAGATGGGGATAAAGTGGAGTTATCCAATTTACATCGCCAATGGATGTTTCAGGAAGAGCAGATTGGAATGTCTAAAGTGAAGGCTGCTCAGGAGTGGTTGCGCTGCTATGCGCCCCAAGCCCAATCAATCATGATTGATCAATTCATTTCGAGCCAGTTTGATGAAACCTTGATTCCTTCAGTTGTAGATGTGGTTGTCGATTGCACGGATCAAGTATCGGCTAAGTATTGGCTAGAGGGATTTTGTAAAAGAAGGAATATCCCTTGGGTAATGGGATCGGTAGAGCAGTGGGAAGGTCAGGTGAGTGTTTTTGAGTACCCGGACGAGAATGGAAAGAAATGGTCATACTCAGATTGGGTAGGAACAGCATTGAAAGATTATATGGTAGGATCCTGCGAGCAGCGTGGCGTGTTTCCCCCTGCGGTTCAATGGATAGCGCAAATGCAAGTATTGGAAACGTGTCGCATTTGCAATGACTTACCCGCTGCATTTAATGGAAGGATAGGTTATTGGAATATGTGGACCAATATGCATCTCAGTGTTGATCTGACTCAAGGATAATTTTCAAATTGAGTTTTTCTAGTTTCATCGTTTGTCTTTATCATTGTGCATGCGTTGGTTGATTTTGACAGATGGAATAAGCCCCTTTGAAATTGGGGGGATGCAGAAACATAGTTACAATCTGGCAAAACAGTTGTTAATTAATGGCGAAACGGTGACCCTATACCATTGCATTACGCGTTCTGTGAAATTGCCTACCAACGAAGAAGTGTTTGCAGCGTTGGGTTGCAGTGACTCCGCAATTAAACTTCTATCAGTAAAAGCTTTTAGATTTCCCAAATTAGGAAGTATGCCAGGTCATTACATCCGAGAATCATACTTGCTCAGTTGTCTTTATTATGAATCTATTCAAGTAGAATTGAG
Source organism: uncultured Chryseobacterium sp. (assembly GCA_964576575.1). Classification (GTDB taxonomy): domain Bacteria; phylum Bacteroidota; class Bacteroidia; order Flavobacteriales_D; family Sanyastnellaceae; genus CAMCTV01. The sequence continues at coordinate 973 of CAZNVU010000014.1, read as the reverse complement.
TGGATTTGATGTGGTGTTTGCTCAGGGCTTTACAGGATGGAAATTTATAGAGGAGAAAAAGAAGCTCAAGGGTCAAACTGTGCCCATTATCAATCATTTTCACGGATTGGAAATGTTTCAGAAGACATATGGTTGGCGCAGTGCCATTCAAAAGTGGATGTTGCAAGGTGTGGCAAAATGGAATGTCGTAAATGCTGATGCTACTGTATCCCTTGGAGGAAAGATAAACGAAATACTTTTGAAGTTGGGTATACCTTCCTCAAGAATTTTGACTATTTCCAGTGGGGTTGATGAGAATTGGTTGGTCAAAGACCCTTTGTCCAAAGCAGAAGTGCCCAAGGTCTTGTTTGTGGGCAGGTATGAGAGAAGAAAAGGCTTGAAAGAGTTGATTCAAGCCTATAAACAAGTTCTGAAGAATGGAAAGGAAATCCAACTGTCAATCGTAGGTCCAATCCCAAATCATCTGAAAGATCAGCAATCAGGTCTAGAGTATTTTGGCGAGGTCAATGACGAAACTCAAATGAAGAGAATAATGGACAGTCATCACATACTGATTGTGCCCTCTATATCAGAGGGAATGCCTACTGTTATTCTTGAAGCCATGTCACGGGGTTTAGCAATCATTTGCACCGATGTGGGCGCCAATAGGGTTATGGTCAATGCAGATAACGGTTGGCTTATTGATCAAGTAACTATTTCAAAAATTTCAGAACGTTTACAGAATGTGCTAGATTTGGATACAAACAAATTAATTCAAATGGGTGCTGTATCATTAGACAAGGTTAGAAGTAATTGGGGATGGTCTAAAGTAGGTATGAACCACATTCAGTTAATTCGCGATTTTATTAAAAGTGAAAGATGAAGAATTTATTCAAGTTTTTTATCTTCCTTCATATATTCTGTAGCGCTTTGGTGCTTTTTAAAACGCCTGTTGAGTTTTATCCTGGGTACATTTCCTATGCTTTTTTACCAT